>JAJBAV010000019.1 GCA_020532085.1 Candidatus Cloacimonadota bacterium
TCTCACTACCCCCGCCCTGTCATTCCGGGGAAGGGGCCCCGGAATCCAGTCATCATCTCACTACCCCCGCCCTGTCATTCCGGGGAAGGGGCCCCGGAATCCAGTCATCATCTCACTACCCCCGCCCTGTCATTCCGGGGAAGGGGCCCCGGAATCCAGACCATAACCGCCGCGCCCCAAACCTGCGCCCTGGAGTCCAGCGAGCCTGCGAGCATGGACTACAGGACCTCCCTCACCCCGCCCCGAAGCGTCATTCCGGAACGCAGTGATGACGTGGGTGTGGGTCTTGGATTCCGGGGCCCCAGGGGTTGAAACCCCTTCCCCGGAATGACAGCGCGGCGTAGCGCAGGATTCCGATCCTGCGAATGGCCCCGTAGCGCAGGATTCCGATCCTGCGAAAAACCCAAACTCAGCATTGGCATGCTGCGCCACGGCCCCGTCACCCCGTCACCCCGCCACCCCGCCAGCCTCTTAAACCCCTCTTTTATAAGCCTTTATTACCACCGCAAAATACGTCAGCCAAAGTCCATTTTTATGTTGACAGGATACCCCCTGCCGCTATTTTGGTCACGTAATTAACGCTCAGGAACTCAAAGCTTCAGCCAAGGGGGGCTTGACCGCTCCCAACCGTCTGTCCAGGGTCTGGAAACAGGGTCTGACTCCAGCGCTTGATCTCCCGGCATTTGGCCTTGAACCCATTCGCAATCAGGCCCCGGCGCCAGCCGGGATCACAACCCCGTCATACTTGCCATCCCCCCCGGGGGAAATAACGGAAAAGGAGGAAAATTCATTATGAACCAAGCCTTGCTGGAACTCTTTGGCAAACGTCCGTCTGTGCCGCTCAAGCTGGACAGCCTCCCCGATTTCATGCGCGAATACCTGGAGCTCGTCTCCCAGGGCACCGATTGCCGTCCCGGCATCCTGCTCACCGCCTGGCTGCCCTATCTGGCCGCCAATCTGGGCAACCGCGTCTATGCCGAGGTGGGCTCCCTGAGGATCTACCCGAACATCTGGGCCTGCGTGATCGGCCCCAGCTCGATCAGCCGCAAAACCACCGCCCTCCGCTATGCCGGCCTCACCCACAAGCCCTATCAGGACGAGCTGAGCAAATCCGACCCCGCCAGTTATGAACTGCTCACCCTCGTCCTCAACGGCACCACGGCCTCCAAACTGCTCTCGCTGATGCACCTGAACCCCTGCCGCCTTTTCGTGCACAACGAATTCTCGGGCTGGCTGGCCGACATGCAGCAGAGCTACAATAAGAACTACAAGCAGTCGCTCACCGAGATCTACGACGGCGTTACGCGCAACTACATGAACCAGGAACGCAGCGAACTGATCGAGGAGCCGGCCCTCAGCGTGATCGGCGCCTCCACCCAGGACTGGTTCTACGCTACCATCACGAACCGCGACCAGCTGGTCGGTTTCCTCCAGCGCATCCTTTACTGCGTGGTGCGCAAAGAGGACCTTACGCAGCTCGAACTCTCGTCCGCCAACCGCGCCAACAGCCTCGGGGAAAGCCTCGCCGCCTACGACGCCCGCTTCTACCGCGCCTGGCGCGCCCTGCCCGGAAGACACGAACTCAAGATGGACGCCGCGGCCGCCGACGCCCGCGACCAGTACTACGCCCAGGCCTATCACAAGATCAGCGCCTACAACTCCGACAACCTGATGAGCTACTTCACCCGGGTTTACGACGGCTACTTCTATAAATTCGCGCTTATCATCCACATGGCCAAATGCTGGCGCCAAGTGAACGAAGCCATCCGCCTCCACACCGAGGACGCCTGGTTCCGAAACACCCGGATCGAACTGGAAACCATCGTCGAAGCCGCCTACCTTTGCGACTTCTACATGGAACACATTTTCTCGATCCTGGACATCATGGACGAAAGGGACAGCCTGGCCACCGAACGCAAACTCGTGGACCTGCTGGTGAACCGCTTCGGCGGAAAAGCCACCCATTCAGAACTGATGAACGCCTCCCGCCAAAAAAAGCGCGACTTCAAGGACGCCACCGAATCGCTCATCGATCGCGGCGCCATCACGGTGGAAACCGGAGTGGCGGCCAATAACAAACCCACCCGGCTTTACCTGCTGGACCGGGATCTTCTGAGTTCCTGGAACAACAGGCCGGGTAAAAAGTAATCAAGAAAAGAGATACAGGGGGTGGCTCAGGCTACCCCCTTGTCTGTTTAGGCAGCTGATGTTCAACGGAGGGGGTCAAGCCCGCGGGGCGCGAGGTCGGGAGCTTACAGCTGCTCTCAAATGATCATAATTATCTCAGATTCTCAGGGCCCTGTAACTTGCCAACCCGCACTGCCAAAGGGTTTGGGGGTCAGATTCGCAAAATAACAGCACCCCCGCCCCCCTGGCGGCACGGGCACACCTGCTTGATGCAACCTGCATCAACACTGATGCTATCATCTAATGATATATACATATATACTAATATATTATTATATAATTTTATATTTATGTTATATTTATATCTATGGTATAAAGAGCATTCCCTTACCCTGCCTGGCCTCTCTTTCCACCGCTCCCGTACCTGGCCTGTTTCCTTCTTCCCGGTCCCGGTACCTGGCCTGTTTCCCTCCTCCGGGGGTGGGGGTGCTGTTATTTTGCGAATCTGACCCCCAAACCCTGAACTGATGCGGGTTGGCAAGTTACAGGGCCCTGAGAATCTGAGATAATTTGCGGTAATTTGATGGCGGAGGGCTATACCAATTTTTAGCCGGCGGTTGAAACCGCCGGAGATCGTATCCCCCTGGCCGCTGATACCGAGGAACGGTGGCTGAAGCCACCGCCTTCCGTCTCCTGTCCTGGCGGCTTTGGGCATCTTGGCGTTATAGCCGGCAGGCGTTCCCGGCGTTGTCAATTCAAACACCCACTGTGTGTCATTCCGGGGTGGGGGTTTTAACCCCCGGGGTCCCGGAATCCAGACCTTACGGGTAATGCCCTGTTGGCACATCCCCCACTCCGCCCCGAATTGTCATTCCGGGGTGGGGGTTTTAACCCCCGGGGTCCCGGAATCCAGCCATATCATCCACATAGCCCCGCCCTGTCATTCCGGGGTGGGGGTTTTAATCCCCGGGGTCCCGGAATCCAGACCTTACGGGTAATGCCCTCAGAGGGTGTCGATGCAGACCGCGTCTGGATCGACCCCGCCTTGACCCGGGACCGGGACTGGCTATTCCCGCCAAACCTGGATTCCGGGGCCCCGCGTGCTGGCGCACGCCTCCCCGGAATGACAGGCGTTTGGAACGGGGTGGGTGAGGGACAAGCCTTGGCGGAGGGGTAAACCGGTTTTAAACGGCGCGGGAATATCGGCGATGGCCTCAGCCACAATGCAGCCAGACCCCTCGCGCCAAGACGGAAGGCGGTGGCTTCAGCCACCGTACCCCAAAACACCGGAGCCAGAAAAAGACGATGTCCGGTCGGCTTCAGCCACCGGAGTTGGGACCGGCCTGACCTGGCAGCGGAAAACAGACCGGCGGTTGAAACCGCCGGAGATCGTATCTCCCTGGCCGCTGATACCCAGGAACGGTGGCTGAAGCCACCGCCTTCCGTCTCCTGTCCTGGCGGCTTTGGGCATCTTGGCGTTATAGCCGGCAGGCGTCCCCGGCGTTGTCAATTCAAGTACCCACTGTGTGTCATTCCGGGGTGGGGGTTTTAACCCCCGGGGCCCCGGAATCCAGCCATATCATCCACATAGCCCCGCCCAGTCATTCCGGGGTGGGGGCGTCAGCCCCCGGGGTCCCGGAATCCAGACGTTCAGGGTAATGCCCTGTTGGCACATCCCCCACTCCGCCCCGAATTGTCATTCCGGGGCGGGGGGTTTCAACCCCCGGGTCCCGGAATCCAGCCATATCATCCACATAGCCCCGCCCTGTCATTCCGGGGATTAAAACATGAAGGCCCGACCTCGTTGTCATTCCGGGGTGGGGGTTTAACACCCGGGGTCCCGGAATCCAGACCTTACGGGTAATGCCCTCAGAGGGTGTCGATGCAGACTGCGTCTGTATCGACCCCGCCTTGACCTGGGACCGGGACTGGCTATTCCCGCCAAACCTGGATTCCGGGGCCCCGCGTGCTGGCGCACGCCTCCCCGGAATGACAGGCGTTTGGAACGGGGTGGGTGAGGGACAAGCCTTGGCGGAGGGGTAAACCGGTTTTAAACGGCGCGGGAATATCGGCGATGGCCTCAGCCACAATGCAGCCAGACCCCTCGCGCCAAGACGGAAGGCGGTGGCTTCAGCCACCGTACCCCAAAACACCGGAGCCAGAAAAAGACGATGTCCGGTCGGCTTCAGCCACCGGAGTTGGGACCGGCCTGACCTGGCAGCGGAAAACAGACCGGCGGTTGAAACCGCCGGAGATCGTATCTCCCTGGCCGCTGATACCGAGGAACGGTGGCTGAAGCCACCGCCTTCCGTCTTGTCCCCGGGAAAACCGTTTCTCGAACCCCCCAGCTACCCCTTTCGCGAAGCTCCCGGAAAACCGTTTCTCGAACCCCCGGGAAAACAGGTACGCGAAGCTCCCGGAAAACCGTTTCGCGAAGCTCCCGGAAAACCCCGGATCCGCCCCAAGCCTCATCCCCTTCACATCCCATTTACTTCCCGTTTACTTCCCGTTGGCTGGGCGGGAACTCAGGGGGAGGTGAACAGGAAGCTGGCAGGTTGGGCCTCGGGGCCAGGCAGACGGGGGTGGCGGACGTTTGCGCTGACCGCAAAAATGGAGTGGCAGGCCTCCCCGCCATTTATCCCGCCAACTCCGCCCCGCCATTCACCCCACCAACTCCGCCCCGCCATTTATCCCACCCGCCCCGTCCCAGCCTGTCATTCCGGGGTGGGGGTTTTAACCCCCGGGGTCCCGGAATCCAGACCTTACGGGTAATGCCCTGTTGGCACATCCCCCACTCCGCCCCGAATTGTCATTCCGGGGAGGGGGTTTCAACCCCCAGGGTCCCGGAATCCAGACCTTACGAGTAATGCCCTCAGAGGGTGTCGATGCAGACTGCGTCTGTATCGACCCCGCCTTGACCTGGGACCGGGACTGGCTATTCCCGCCAAGTCTGGATTCGATTCACCCCACCGGCCAACAAGTTGTCCGGCGAGGACCCCGACGGACCTCCGGCGCTGAAGCACCTGCGTCCGGAATGACGTGCGTTCGGGGCGGGGGGTGGTGGATGGTTTCTGGATTCCGGGGTCAAGCCCGGAATGACGTGCGTTCGGGGCGGGGTGGTGGATGGTTTCTTGATTCCGGGTCAAGCCCGGAATGACGTGGGTTTGGGGCGGAAAGGTTGCAGGTTCTGCTGGAGTCGATGCCCGTGACTCGCTCGACTCCAGCGTGGAGGGGCTATTCCCGCCCACACGATTTGCAAGAGATTCCAAAAAAAACGGGCGGACCGAAGGTGATCCGCCCGCCATCGTTTTTCTTTCCGGAGGCCGCCCCAGCTTTGGGCCAGGCGTGGTTGGCGGCGGTCCCGGAGCCAAATTCAGGTTTTCAGGGTTCCAGCAGTTCCCCCATTTTGCTCAGTTCCTCCGCCGCGGCGTTGTTCAGCAGGGCGGGGGTGCCGTAGGTGTTGGTTCCGTAGAGGATGAGGGCGCTGGCCCCGTCGGAGGCGTATTCGCCTTTGAGGGGGATCAGCACGCGCTCGAGGCGGTCTTTGGCGCCGAAGGGCAGGGTCACGGTCAGGGTGTCCGGCCAGATGATCTCGAGGGCTGTACCTGAGGCCTTCAGAGAGTCGATGAGGTCGGGGCTGACGATCAGCCGCGCTTCGTCGTCGGCGGTTTGCAGCAGTTTGAGGGCGCTTTGGGCCAGGGAGTCCGCCTGTTCGCAGGGCCGGGCTTCGCCGTCGCTCCAGAGCAGGGCTTTGATGCCCGGCTCATCGGTGGTGGCGATGCAGCAGCCCGTTAGCAGGGCGATCAATCCGACCACGGCCATGAGGCGTTTCACGCGATCCTCAATAGATGGTGATCTCGTCCAGGAGGGCGGCGGAGTCGTAGATGCTGTCGCCCACGTCGCCGATGGCAATTCTGAGGCGCACCACCTGGCCGCGGTAGGCGCTGATGTCGGCCAGGAAAGTTCTCCAGCCGGTCATGTAGCAGCCGCCCTGGTCGAAGGAGATGGGCGGGGTGCAGCTGGTGAGCCCGTAGTCCACGAAGGAATCGGTGCTTTCATAGAAGAGGACGTGTTCCACCCCGAGGCTGTCGGTGAGCGTGAAGGTGAGGTAGTCCTGATACACGGAGCCCACCCATTCCATGAATTCCTCGGAGATGTAGTTCCACTTGATGCTGAGGTTGGTAACGGAATCGGGGACCTTGAAGGGCTGGGAGATGGAGCCGCTGCTGGTGGTGTAGCCGAGGCCGGTGGAGATGATGCCCATGTAGGATCCCTGAGGTGGCGCCTGGTCTCCCAAAACGGTGATCACGCGGCCGTCGCCGTCGCGGAACCAGCCGTTGAGGTTGCCCATTTCGAAGTCGCCGTTGATGAGGTCGTAGGAATAGTGGAGTTCGTTGGTGGTGGAGTTCATGGTGAAGGTGGCGTGGTGGCTGATGGGGTCGGTTTGACCGGCAACGAAGGCCTGGCCGTTGTTTTTGAGGTCCACGGCCATTTTCTGGAAGATCTCGTCGGTTTTGGCCTTGCAGAAGCTGGTGGAGACGATCTTGCTAAAGCCGAAATAGGCCTTGGCGCCTTTGCCCAGGAAAGCTGTGGAGAGGTTGGCGGTTTTGGAGCTTTCGCAGGAGCCGTTGAAGATCAGGCTGTTCGGCATGGTGCCGGCCAGGGAGGCGATGTAGGCGCTGCGGACGCTGAAGACGGTGCCCTTTTGAACAAAGCCGCCCACGTTGGAGTAGGTGACGTTTTGAAAATAGCCGATCTCGTCGTTGAGGATCTGGAGGATGTAGTCCCAGATGTTGTCGTCGGTCATCAGTTCGCCGGTGAGGATGTGTTCGCCGCCGGAGCCGTGGGTGTCGAAGATCACGGTGCCGAATTCGGCGAGGTTGGTAAGGGAGGCGATGGTGCATTGCTGGTTGGTGAGGGAAACGACGTTGAGGCCGAGGTCGCTGTCGGCAAAGATGGTTTCCAGGCTGGGGCGCATGTCGATGCCGAAGGCGTTTTCAAAGGGGGCCCAGATCAGCACATCCTTGTCCTGAATGGCGTTGGGGTCCAGTTCTTTGGCCCTGTTCCAGTTCAGGTTGGCGATGGCGCCCTCGAGGGTGTTTTGCCCTCTGGTCTGTTTGCGCAGGGGGATGTTGGCGTTGGCGCGCGTGGGGGTGGCGGAGCCGCCCTTGGTGGTGATGAAGCCGTCCTCGTCGGTTTCGGAGAAGATCACGCCGCCCTTGATCCCGGTGTCGTAGGTCACCTCGAGGTAGCCGTCCACCATTTCCGCCTTGGTCACTCCAGGTTGGTCTTCAAACCAGGTTTTCAGCTCCTGGGCGCCTTCCTCGAGGGTGTTGGCGTCGGTGGCGTTGAGCGCGGCGGCGATGCCTTCATGGTTGTTTACCATCTGGTCCATCTGGGTCTCGGTGATCTCTTCATGCACGGAAACCATGTACAGGGGCGAATAGTTCGCCACCTTGGCGTCGGAATAGGCCACGATGCGGTAATAGCGGTCTCCGGGAAGGTCTTCGATGATGCCGGGATAACCGGACCAGACGCCGTCGCCGAGGATCTCGTCGTGATGGTCGTAGAGGTTGCCGTCGTCATAGATCTGGCCGATCTCTTCGATCACGGCGAAGGTGGAATCCACCCGGGCCACCTTGGCCTCGGTGATCCCGCGGGTGGTGGCGGCCAGGCTTTGGCGCACCACGGTGTAGCCGGTCTGGCCGGCGAAAAAGCTGCTCTGGCTGAAGTAGGGATGGCCGGTGAACTCGACGTCCGTGTTCCGGGTGACGATGAAGGTGGCGGTGCCGGAGTTGCCCTTCTTGTCCTTGGCCTCGCAGACGATGATGTTGTCGCCCATGGCCAGGGCGATATCGGTCAGGCTCCAGCTGGTGGTTCCGGTGGCCGCCACGGGAGCCGCGTCGTTGACCTTGATGGTGACGGATTTGATCTCTTTGTTGTCAAAAGCCGTTCCGGCCAGGTCGAGCGTGGCCTGGGTGGTGGCATAGGAAAAGTAGTTGGTGGGGGATGAGATCTGTATGACCGGGTTTTCGTCATCCTTGGGCAGGAGCCAGGCGCAGGCCCCCAGCAAAAACAGCAAACCGATCAACAGGACTGGCGCCAGTCTTGTCAAGCTTTTCATAAGTTCCTCCTTCAAGGACGCATAATGTTTGGCGATGATCCTCCCCCGCGCTGGCGGTGGGCGAACCCTTTTTGCGCAGAATATTCACCAACAAATAGCTGTCAAGTGAAAAATCGCGGGTTATCGCGGGAGCGTGCTTGTTTGAGGTCTCAGCATTAGGGTACGATGGGCCGGAGCTTTGGCCTCAATTCCTTTTCAGACAAAGGTTTGGGGTGGACGTGGCCTGGGCTTCGCTGAGGAAAAATTTCCACAGGGGGATTGACGGATAAAGCTGCCGTATTGCTGGATCAGGGAAAGACCAAGGATTTGACGATCAGCATGATCACAAGGCCGATCAGGATAACCAGGAGGAAGGTTCCGCAACTGGCCCAGAATCCTGTGGGTTTGTCTGCGGTCACATGTTCCTCATCCTGGTCGGAGTCGTTTTCCTCCCCGCCGCCATTTGGCCCGGAGTAGTCCTCGTAATCCGCATCGCCGGTGAAAAGTTCTTCAAAGCTGGAAGGCCGGTCACCCCGGTCTTTGGCTGTCATCCACCCCACCAGGTCCACGATGTCGCCCGAGATGTGGGGATAGATCGCGCGGGGATCGGGAATGGGTTCGTTCACGATCTTGGTTTGCACGACGAAATCGCTGTCGGTGTCGGAGGAGAAGGGCAATTGGCCGCTGAGCATCTCGTAGAGGACCACACCGGTGGAGTAGATGTCGGAGCGGCGATCGATGTCCTTTTCGGCGCGGACCTGTTCCGGGCTCATGTAATAGATGGTCCCCATCCGTGTTCCGGTGCGGGTGAGGTGACCTTCTCCCAGCAGCCGCGCGATCCCGAAATCCATCACTTTCACGGCATCGTTGCGCTCGGGATCCACCATCACGTTGGAGGGCTTTACATCACGGTGGATGATACCTCCGGCATGGGCATGGGCGAGGGCGTCGGCCAGCTGTTCAAAGATGCGCAGGGAGCGCCTTTCGGGGATGGGCCCGGTTCGGTTGATCAGCTCGCGGAGCGTGATGCCCCTGGCGTACTCCAGCACCATGAAATAGTTACCCGCCTCTTCAAAGAAGGCGTAGAGGCTGACGATGTTCGAGTGGGTGAGTTTGGCCTGGATCCGGGCTTCAGTGCGGAAGCGTTCGGCAAACTGGGGGTCTGCGGTGAGCTGGGGATTGAGGCATTTGATGGCCACTTCGCGGTCCAGATGGATGTCCCGGGCCAGCCAAACCTCGCCCATCCCGCCTTCGCCAAGTTGGCTGATGATCTCGTAGTTGTGAAGTGTGTAGCCTGGTTTGAGTTGCATAGTTGCTCCTTGATATATGCTCAGATGCTGTCGAGGATCAGGTCTTCCCTGGGCACGGATTCGGGGCTGAGAGTGTAAGCCGCGCGGATGAGGCGGGCGACTTCTTCAGCCTGGGCGGGGTCGTTGGCATGGACCTCGCCGAGGGGTTCGCCGGCTTCCAGGAAATCGCCGACCTTGGGGATGAGCAGGGCTCCGGCGCCGTAGTCCAGGGTGTCGGTCAGCTTCATCCGGCCGGCTTTGATCCGCACCAGGGCGTAGCCGATGGCGCGGGCGTCGATGGCTTGCACCCAGCCGGCGGTTTCGGCCAGGATGGGGATTTTCACGGAACTGGTTCCCAGCAGGCTGTAATCCTCCAGCGCGCGGGGATCGCCGCCCTGGGCGATGATGATCTCCTCCAGCTTGGCCAGGGCCCGGCCGCCGGACACGGCAGCCTTGATCATCTCCACGGCCTGGGTTTCGCTTTGGGCCAGGCCTCCGCTCAGCAGCAGGCGGGAGGTGAGTTCGGTGGTGAGGGTGCAGGTGTCGGCCAGGGGATTGCCCTTCAGGTATTCGATCGCCTCCACCATCTCCAAGGCGTTGCCCACAGCCAGACCGAGGGGGGAGTTCATATTGGAAAAGACCACCCGGACCTTCTGGCCGAAGCTGGCGCCGGTGGAGACAAGCAGTTCCGCCAGTTCGCGGGCCCTGTCCAGATCGGGCATGAAGGCGCCGCTGCCGATCTTGAGGTCGATCACGAGGTGTTCGGCGCCCTCGGCGATCTTTTTGCTCATGATGCTGGCAGTGATGAGGCCGGGGCTTTCCACGGTGGCGGTCACGTCGCGCAGGGAGTAGATCCGCTTGTCGGCGGGCACCAGTTCCTCGGACTGGCCCACGAGGGCGCAGCCGTGTTTTTCCACCAGGGCCTTGAATTCGTCCGGGCCGTATTGGGTGCGGAATCCGGGGATGGATTCCAGCTTGTCCAGGGTTCCGCCGGTGTGGCCGAGGCCGCGTCCGGAGATCATCGGCACGCTGAGGCCCAGGGAAGCCGCGATGGGGGCGAGCATGAGGCTGATCTTGTCGCCCACGCCGCCGGTGGAATGTTTGTCCGCGACGATCAGTTCCGCGGGAAAAGCGATGGTCTGGCCGCTGCGGATGTAGCTTTGGGTGAGGGCGGCGATCTCTTCCGGGTTCAGGCCTTGGAAAAATATGGCCATCAGCAGGGCGCTCATCTGGTATTCGGGGATGGAGCCCTCCAGAAAACCGGTGATGAAGGCGGCAATATCAGCTGGGGAAAGGGTTTTGCCTTCGCGCTTGGCGAGGATGAGTTCCACGGGATTCTGCATGAATGTGTTCCTTTTTTAGGTGGAGACCAGTTTTTCGCGGATGTAGCCGCTGAAGATGTCCATCACCCAGACCACGATGGCGATCAGCCACATGATGAGGCCCACGTTCCGCCAGGCCAGCATTTGCTGCTGCTGGTTGAGGGCGAGGCCGATCCCGCCGCCGCCCACGAAACCGACGATGGTGGCCATGCGCACATTGATGTCCCAGCGGTAGATGGTGAAAGCCAGGTAGGGGGCCAGGATCTGGGGGGTGACGGCATAGCGCCAGACCTGGAGGGTGGAGGCGCCGGTGGCCTTGATGGCCTCCACGGGGCCGGGATCGATGTTTTCGATCTGTTCGGAATAGAGCTTCACCAGCGCGGCGATGGAATGGATCCACAGCGCCAGCATGCCGGCAAAGGGCCCGATCCCCACCCAGACGCAGAAGATGATGGCCCAAACGATGGCCTCGATGGAGCGGAAAATGGTGGAAACGGTGCGGATCACGACGTAGGCGATCTTGCCCTGGGTGGAGCCGTACATGAGGTTCTTGGCGGCGAAAAAGCTGAGCAGAAAGGCGAAGGGAATGGCGAAAACCGTGGCCAGCAAAGCCAGATAGATGGTTTCCATGAGGGCGGCAAGCATCGGCATCAGTTCCCGCAGATTGGGGTTGAAGATGCCCTTGATGATGTTCTGGGCGTTGCCCGCCTGGGTGAGGAAAGCCAGCGGCTTCACCTCCACGATCACCCAGCCCACCACGAAACTGATCAGGACGGCCAGGCCCAGCTCCGCTTGCCAAAGCTGGAACCGGGGCTTTTCCCCGGAAACGGCCACCAGCCGGCCCAAGCTTCCGGGCATTGATCCTGCCAGCAGAGCAAAGGCCACCGGCAGGCACAGCAACAGCCAGGCCGGGGCAGGCGTGGAATAGGCCCCCAAACGGAACAGCAGCCAGGCCAGGCAGCCCAGGATGTAGAGCCAGAGCAGATATTCGATCGCGCTTGCTTTGAGATACTTCATGGAGTGGTACGCTGAAAAAGGGGGCGGAAAAGTCAAGCAGTTTTTGTTCCGCCGCCCGTGAACCGGCGGCGCGCAAAAAAAGATTGACACAAAGCCAAGCCTCGCGAGCATCGCCACCTTGGCAGATATCTTCTCAGGCAAGGAGAAAGCATGGAAAAGCAAAACCATCAACAGTCCGGCTCAACGGTGCTTCTGGTGGCGATCCTGGTGGCCCTGATCATCCTGATCGGACTGGCTGTGTTCTTCATTTTGAAGCAGAACAAGGAAAAGACGGCGCCCCCGCCGGCGGTGGCGGCGGCACCTGCCAGCCGGGAGATCAGCACTCCCCAGGGCTCGGCCGAACCGATCAACGCCCAGACGGAGATTGACGAGGGCGAGATCAGGAACTTTCTGGACCGCTGGGTTACCGCTTGGTCCAACAAGGACATCAGCACCTACAGCTCCATGTACGATCCGGACAAGTTTGTGGGCTACAGCGTTTCCTCGAAGAAAGCCCGCCGGGAACTCCGCTACGAAGAGTGGATGGATGACAAGTACCAAAAATTCTATGAGGCAGGCTACATCAGCATCGAACTGGAAAACATCATCATCAAATACATGGGCAACAATACGGTGGAAGTGAAATTCGACCAATATTACTACACCGAGGGATACCAGGACCAGGGCAAAAAGATCCTGCGCCTGGTGACATCGAACTACGGCTGGCGGATCATCTTTGAAGACTTCCAGCTCTACAACTGAGCACGGTTTCGGAGGAAGAGGTTTTCCCAAAAAGCGGGGTTCGGGGTCCAGAAATGAATAGGAGCGCGGCAAACCTCATTCGGCTGGGCACGGCCCTGCTGGTGCTGGCGCTGGGGGCATGTTCCTGCCGGGCCAGGCTGGACCAGGCGTCCCTTGAAACCGGCCCGGCGGAGGCCTCCGAACAGCCGGCGAAGCAAACCGGAACTGAAGCTTCCGCGCCCACCCCAGGCGCGCCCTTTCTCGAACCCGGAAAATCCTTCCAGGGCAGGGAGATAACCGTGCACCGCTTCGCGGGCAGCGGGTCCAGGAAGATCCTCATCGTGGGCGGCATTCACGGCAACGAACCGGAAAGCGAGATCTTCGCCAGCGCTCTGGTGCAGCATCTGCGCGGTTTGGAGCCCGGCAGCCTCAGCAAAAGCCTGGTCGTGGTGCCGCTGCTCAATCCGGACGGCAGGATCGCCAATACCCGCAAGAACGCCCGCGGCGTCGATCCCAACCGCAATTTCCCCACCCGGGACTTCAGCGTGGGTGACCCCAGGCACAAGTATTACGGCGGCGCGCAGGCGGGCTCGGAGCCCGAGACGCAATTCCTGATCGCCTTGATGGAGCGCGAAAAACCGGAGCTGCTGGTGATGCTGCACACCCCCTACGACTTCATCAACAGCGACGGCGACACCCAGGGCCTGGGGCCCGGCCTGGCCAAAACCCTGGGCATGGAGTACCACGCCTCGATGGATTATCCCACCCCCGGCTCCGTTGGCACCTACTTTGGCAAGGAACGCGGCGTGCCGGTGATCACGGTGGAGTTTCCGTCCCGGGCGGACGTCTGGGCCAGATACGGGGAAAAAATGCTGAAGTTCTTGCTGGAGGCAGGAGGGGACTGAGCAGCGACCAAAGCCGCGACACCCACCATTGTTGGACGGGTGTCATTCCAGGGTGGGGTCTTGTTTGACTATTCCCGCCAGGCCTGGATTCCGGGGCCCCTTCCCCGGAATGACAGAAAGGTGGGGTTTTGTTTGACTATTCCCGCCAGGCTTGGATTCCATCTCTTCGCGCCGAAAGCGCTCCGTTCCGGAATGACAAAATGAAAAATTCCTTGCCAAGATCGGCAGGGATGATAAATGTGGTTTTTAGCCTTAAATTCCCACAAGGAGAAACGATAATGAAAACCAAGCTTTCGCTTTGCAAGCGGCTGGCCGGCACCCTGATGCTGGTGCTGATGGCCGGATTGCTTTCCGCGCAAACCCCTTTGTTTACTTTTAACGTGGATGACCTCGAAGCCACCGAACGCAACACGGTCTGGCTCTTCGATTTTGACAGCCCTTCCTTTCCCACCCATGACGGGGACTGGTACAGCTTCGGCGACACCCCGCTATATCTCGCTTATCCCTTTTTGCACTACTACGCCGAGGACATCGTGCGCATGGGCAATCCCACCAACGAAGGCGGGCTGACCGTGATCACCTGCGGCCAGGAAAGCATTCCCTTCACCGACGACCCCAGCCAGATCGGCATCACCTTCTCACCTTTTGGGCTCATCGATCTGGACCAGGTGAATCTGGTGAATCCGGGCAATCCCTGGCAAACCCCGGGCGAATCTGGAGACATCCGCACCTATTCCGGCTCCAGCGGCTACATCACTTTTGGAGGTGAAAACAAACTCCGCATCCTGGATCTGGAATATGTGATCACCACCCCCTATCCCACCGGACAGGAAATCCACGACTTCATTCAAACCCTTCCCTACTCCCTGCCCTACGGCTGGGGCACAACCGAAAATATCGGTCCCGGGATCTTTTACGGCCAGACCGGCTACGGCACCGGAATTGTGGATGTGTTCAACAGCGATCCCGCCTGGGCGGCGCTGTTCGAGGACGTGGGCCATGTGGTCACCATCGAGATGCGGAACATCGTTTCCCGCACCACCCTGAACTCCACCTACCACGATTTTGACATGCTGCTCTATGCCGGCACCGAGCCCAACGTCCCCGTGGTGTTGAGCGGCTTCACCGCCGCGGTCAACGCCGCCAACCAGCCGGTGTTGAACTGGAACACCGCCTCCGAGAACGACCTGGTCGGCTTCCGGGTGCTGGGCTCCACCGCTTCGGCCATGGCTGACGCCATCAACCTCACCCCAGTCCTGATCCCGGCCCAAAACTGCAGCTGCGGCGCTGACTACAGCTTCACCGCCTGGGAATTTGACACTCCCGGCACCTACTGGTTCTGGCTGGAAAGCCTGGACATGGTGGGGACAAGCGACTTCTTCGGCCCCGTCTCCGTGACCGTTGGCGCCACCCAGACCCCCGCCCTGCCGGAGCGCAGCAGCCTGGGCAGCGTCTATCCCAACCCCTTCGCCGGCGGCGCCACGGCCAGCATCCCCGTCGAGATCAAAGCCGGCGACAGCGGCGAGCTAAGCATCTACAACCTCTCCGGCCAGCGCGTGGCCTCCTTCCCAGTGCAGCAGGGCAGCCAAACCCTCTCCTGGAATGGCCTGGACCTCAGCGGCAAAGCCTGCGCCAGCGGCATCTATTTCTACCGCCTGAGCGCCGGCAATCACCAGGAAACCAAAAAACTCATCATCCTTAAATAATACCGTCTTCCATTCAGATAGAAGGACCCGGCCCCAGCGGCCGGGTTTTTTCCTGCCATGAAAAAAGCCTCTCTTTCAAACTGGGTGGGTAAAGCTCGGAAGGTCGACGTCCCCGTCGACCAAAAGCCCCAGGGCTTTGCTACCTCCTACGAACCAACTGCCTGGAGAAAGCCAGCTCCTGCGGAGCTTGGTCGACGAGGACGTCGACCTTCCATTCCTCAAAGAAAAAGCCCCTGCCAAAATGGGGCAGGGGCTTCAAATGGAGATCGGATCAGCCTGTCAGGCTTTCTTCCAGTGGAATTCCTTTTCCAGATAGAGGTAGAAGTTTTCCCGGTTGTGGGGCTTGTAGCTGTCTCCGGCTTTGTAATCCTTGCATTTTTGCTTGATGTCGGCCAGGTTGGCGTCGGTTTTTTCGCGACCATAAACCTTGAGGATATGAGCCATTTCGTGTTCCTGTTCGCAGGCAACGAGGTTCGCGTCTTGGTTTGCCATGTTTTACTCCTTGTTATTATATTGTTTGATAATATACTAATCCGCTTGGCTGGCGCTGGCAACTTTCCCGGTCATTTTGCGGCGCGGACGAGGGCTCACTTCACCAGGCGGTAAGTGGGATAAGCCAGATCGATTTTTCCTCGGCGCCAAAGCGGGTGAGGATCTGTTCCCAGATCTTCTCCGCGCCGCCCCTTCTTTTTCTGATCTCGGTCAGATACCTGATCGTGAGCATTACGCCGCTGTCTTCCACGGAGGTGTAAACAATGGGCGTGATGCTGCGGTAATAGATCAGGAATTTCCTGGCTGAGGCGATTATCTCCTGCTCGGCCTCCTTGATCATGGGGCCGGAATGCTCGTCGATGATGCTTTGCAATATGGCCTTGGCTTTCTGCCAATCGCTTTCAAAGGTGATCAATACCGGGATCTCGTTCCAGATGTATTTGAAACCCATGTCGAAATTGCACAGGGCCTGCTCGAACACCTTGCCGTTGGGGATGTGGATGATCCTGCCTGTGCTCTGGTCTGCCTGCACCCAGTTGCCGATCTCCAGGATGGAAAACTGAAAGACCCGGATGTCGATCACGTCTCCGGCATGCTCACCAACCTGGATGCGGTTTCCCACCACAAAAGGCTTTCTCCACAGGATAAAGATCCAGGCCACAAAATTGACCAGGGGGTCCCTCAGGGCGATGGCGATGCCGGCGCTCAGCAAACCCAGGAAAGTCGCGGCGGATTCGAAAGCCTGAAACCAGATCCTGCCCACCACCAGGATCCCCAGGGTCACCAACACATAGCCGATCGTCTTTTTGAGGTTGTAGCGCGTTTTGGGGTCTTCCACCCGCCGGTGCGTAATGCTCACCAGCAGCCAGTGGATCAGCCAAAACAGGGCGATAACCGCCACCGAACCAAGGATCTTGCGGATCATGGGATCCTGGATGAAGGGGATCAGGTCGTTCAGTTTTTCCATATCTTTTCCTGCCTTGTTTTAGGCTTTGGATTCCACACTTCTCACAGAGATCATCCCTGTCAAGATTTCTCTCACGGCCCGTCTTTGCCTGGGCTTGTATCCCGTTCTCCACTGGCTTTGGGGCCTTTTCCCGGTTTTTTTGCTTGACAGCACCGGGGCGTGACATTTTTGGGTCATTTTATCGCATAAAATCAAGCGATCCCGCTTTTTGGGATAAAGACAAGGTGACACCGATGGAGATCAGCAAAACCTACGCAGCAACTCAGATCGAGCCGAAATGGTATCGCTTCTGGGAGGATAAAGGCTATTTCAAGCCGGGCGGAGACGCGTCCAAACCGCCTTTCACCATTTTGATACCGCCGCCCAACGTGACCGGCATCCTGCACATCGGCCACGTGCTCAACAACACCCTGCAGGATGTGGTGGTGCGCTATCACAGGATGCTGGGCGAACCCACGCTCTGGCTGCCGGGCGTCGATCACGCCGGCATCGCCACCCAGAACATGGTGGAAAAGGAACTGGCCAAATCCGGCCAATCCCGCCACGACGTGGGCCGCGAGAAACTGCTGGAACTCATCTGGGCCTGGAAACAGGAAAAAGGCGACCGCATCATCGACCAGCTCAAGCTGCTGGGCTCTTCCTGCGATTGGGAGCGGCTGCGCTTCACCATGGACGACCAGCTTTCCCGCGCCGTGAAAGAGGTCTTCGTGAGCCTTTACGAGCAAGGCCTGATCTACAAGGGAAAATACATCATCAACTGGTGCCCGCGCTGCGTGACCGCCCTGGCCAACGACGAGGTGGAGCACGCCGACGAAACCGGCAAACTCTGGCATATCCGCTATCCCTTTGCCGACGGCAGCGGCCATCTGGTGGTGGCCACCACCCGGCCGGAAACCATGCTGGGCGATACCGCCGTGGCGGTGAATCCCAAGGATGAACGCTTTCAAAACCTGATCGGCAGGGAAGTGCGGCTGCCCCTCACCGGCAGAACCATCCCCGTGATCCCGGATGAGTATGTGGAGATGGAATTCGGCACCGGCTGCGTGAAAGTGACCCCCGCCCACGACCCCAACGACTTTGAGATCGGCCGCCGCCACGACCTGCCCCAGCTGCTGGTGATGGACGAGCACGGCGTGATGAACGCCGCCGCCGGGGCTGATTTTGAGGGTCTGGACCGCTTTGCCTGCCGGGAAAAGGTGGTGCAGCTGCTCACCGCGCAGGGCCTGCTGGAAAAGATCGAGAACCACGAGCACGCCGTGGGCCACTGCTACCGCTGCGACACGGCGATCGAGCCCTATCTTTCGGACCAGTGGTTCGTGAAGATGAAGCCTCTGGCCGGCCGCGCCATCGAGGTGGTGGAAAAGGGCGAAGTGCGCTTCCAGCCGGAACGCTGGACCAAAGTTTACATGCACTGGATGAACAACATCCGCGACTGGTGCATCTCCCGCCAGATCTGGTGGGGCCACCGCATCCCGGCCTATTACTGCCTGGAATGCGGCGCCATGGTGGTGGCGAAAGAGGCTCCGGCCGCCTGTCCGGATTGCGGCCACACGGCTTTCCGCCAGGATGAGGACGTGCTGGACACCTGGTTCTCCAGCTGGCTCTGGCCTTTCTCCACCCTCGGCTGGCCCGGCGAAACCGCGGACCTGAAACGCTTCCTGCCCACCCAGGTGCTGATCACCGCCCCGGAGATCATCTACCTCTGGGTGGCCCGCATGATCATGAGCACCCTGCATTTCAGGGATGTGATCCCCTTCGACACCGTCCTGCTGCACGGCACTGTGCGCGACGAACTGGGCCGCAAGATGAGCAAATCGCTGGGCAATTCGCCCGATCCCATCGACATCATCAACCAGGTGGGGGCCGACGCCCTCCGCTTTTCCATGGTCTTCGGCACCCCCAAAGGCGCCGATGTCATCTATTCCGACGCCATCCTGGAAACCGGGCGCAACTTCGCCAACAAGATCTGGAACGCCTACCGCTTCATCATGATGAACGTGGCCGAGGGCGAGAAGCTGCCGGCCAAAGAGGATCTGCGGCTGGAACTGGCCGACCGCTGGATCTACTCCCGGCTGAACGAAACCGCCCGCGAAGCCGCCGGACACTATCAGAACCTGAGGCTCAACGACGCCGGGCAGTGCGTGTTCCAGTTCATCTGGGACGAATTCTGCTCCTGGTATATCGAGCTGTCCAAAGACCGCCTCAATTCCGAGGATCCCGCCGCCCGCGGCACCGCGCTGTATATCCTGCTCGACGTGATGCAGTCCGCCATGCGCCTGCTGCATCCCATCATGCCCTTCATCACGGAAGAGATCTGGCAAAGCGTGAGTTGTGTGTTTCCCCAGCCGGAGGAGGCCCTCATCGTGGCCGCTTTCCCGGTCTGTGACGAAGCTTTGGTGGATCCCGCCATCGCCGATGACATGGCCTTCATGCAGCAGGCCATCTCCGCCGCCCGCAACCTGCGCAAGCAGATCAACCTCAACCCCGGTGCCAGGATCAACCTTGCCATCAGGGTCACTGCTGAGGAGCAGAAAGACCTCTTTGCCAGCTACGCAGCCTATTTCGGCAAACTGGCCAAGGTGGACGAACTCGAGGTGGCCACCGATCTGGCCAAACCGCCGGCCTCCATCGCCGCCGTGGTGCGCAACATCGAGATCTTCCTGCCCCTGACAGGGCTCATCGACCTCGAGGCGGAACGCGCCCGCCTGGGCAAACAGATCGAAAAAATGGAGAAGGAACTCGCCGGCGTGAACGCCAAACTCCAGAACCAGAACTTCCTGGCCAACGCCAAAGCCGAGGTGGTGGCCAATGAACGCCAGCGCTTTGCCGACCTCGGCACTAAACTGGACTTGACAAAAGAGCTGCTTAAGGATTTGAGGTAACCAGCAAACATTTTCCCGGCCCTTCCCAAAGGCCGGCACCGCGGCCCTGAAAGCCGCTTACAGCGATAGAGAGTGGGGCTATAGCTCAGTTGGGAGAGCGGAACGTTCGCAATGTTCAGGCCAGGGGTTCGAATCCCCTTAGCTCCACCACTCTTGCTTTCGCCGCCGGTTATTCCAGACCCCCTTTTTCCCACCCTCCCAGGCAAAAATCCAACATCGCCCCCAATATCAATACGGTATCAATACGGAATCAATACGGATTTCATCCGTAATGATTCCGTATTGATACCGTATTGATGCTTGGGGCCCAACCGTGGAAAATCAGATTGATCTGCCCCTGTTTATACTGATCGAAACCCTGAATGATACCCTGACTGATACTCTGAATGATGCCCCGTTTTACCCTGATGTGAAAGACGGAAGGCGGTGGCTTCAGCCACCGTTCCCGGGCATCAGCGGCCAAGGAGATACGATCTCCGGCGGTTTTAACCACCGGCTTGTTTTACCGCTTAGGGGCAGGCCGATACCAGTTCCGGTGGCTGAAGCCGACCGGACATCGTCTTTCTCATGCTCCGGTGTTTCGGAGCACGGTGGCTGAAGCCACCGCCTTCCGTCTTTCTACCAGGGACTAACTCTCCCTCACCATAACCTGTAACGCTCCGGGCCACACCTCCACAACAAATCTTCACTGAGAGCCGAGCTGACCGAAGCGCAGCAAATGATGACAGACAGGCCCGAACATGGGGAAATGCCAGCAATTTTGTGCTTGACAGAAGCGGCGCCGCGGATGAGGTTGCGAAATAGGATCATGCGAAGATTTTCGGCTTTCCTTCTGCTCGCGGCGCTGCTGATTGCGGCTCCCGCCCTGGCGCGGGCAAAAACCCCGCAGAGGGTGGTGCTGAAAGTTTTTGAGCTGCCGGATCCCCGCAAAACGGATGCCTATTCGCGGGCCAATCTGGCGGTGGTGGAGGCCTTCCGCGAGCGGTTCCCCCACATTGAGCTCAGGGCCTTTTCCGGCATCCAGATCGAAAACATGGACCTCGACGCCGGGCCGCTGATGGCCATCGCCGGAGGGGTGGCGCCGGATATCCTCTATGTGAATTTCCGCCAGAGCGACACCTATATCCAGAACAATTTCCTCTATCCGCTGGACGGATTTCTGGCTTCCGAAGACCCTGAAGCGCTGTCTCTGCGGGTGGAAAAGCCTGTCTGGCAGGTGATCCGCCGCGCGCGCAAGGGTGAACAGGCGCAAAAGACCTGGATGCTGCCCTACGAGACGCTGGTGCGGGTGCTGATGTACCGCAGGGACGTGTTTCGCCGGGCAGGGCTGGACCCGGACAAACCTCCCCGCACCTGGGACGAGTTTTATGCGTACGCGCGCCGGCTTACCGATCCGGAGCAGGGGGCCTGGGGCACGGTCTTGGCCTCCGGGCCTCAGGCTGCCTACGATTGGCTGCCTTTCTTGTGGGGCGCGGGCGGTGACGCGGTCACCTACGATCCCCAAATGCAGGAATGGCGGGCTTCTTTTGCCGGTCCCGAGGGTGTTCGGGCTCTGGAATTCTACCTGCGGCTCGTGGCCACCAAATGGCGTGACAACCAGGGCCGGGAACAGACCGGTTTCGCGCTGCGCGAAGGAGATTGGGGCTATCTCTGGCAGGAAGGCAAGATCGGCATGCGGATGGACTATCTTTCCCAGCAAAACCTTGGCGGAGCCTACGATCCGAACCTCTATGGCTTCGCGCCCGCCCCGGCCGGGCCTTCCGGACGCGGCGGCAGCGAGATCAACTGCCGCATGATGGGCATCTTTTCCGGGGCCGGGATCAGCAACAACTCCGGCCTGGGCGACCGCGATCCCGAGGCAGTGCGCCAGGCCGCCTGGGAATACATCCGCTTTTACGATTCCGAGCAGGCGCGCCGGATCCGCACGAAGGTGATGGTGGACAGCGGCTATGGGCGCATGCAAAACCCTGTGTTTCTTAAGCGTTACGGCTATGATGAATATCTGCGCTACGCGCCCGCTGGCTGGCTGGAAACCTTCGAGACCGCCATGCGCGAAGGGCGTCCGGAACCCTTTGGCGACAACTG
This sequence comes from Candidatus Cloacimonadota bacterium, assembly GCA_020532085.1. Lineage (NCBI taxonomy): Bacteria > Pseudomonadati > Candidatus Cloacimonadota > Candidatus Cloacimonadota bacterium. The sequence continues at coordinate 21,616 of JAJBAV010000019.1, forward strand.
CCAGAAGGTGTACGAATACATGACACATCCCCTTGAGGAGCTGGTGGCGCGGGACCTTAAGGGCAGGCTGCCACAGGACCAGGAGCAGCGGCGGAAGCAGATCGCGTCCGTGCTGAGCCAGGGTGAAGCGCGCACCAACCAGGAAATGATAGGCCGGATCCCGCCCGAGACCCAAGCCTTTCGGGAACGGCTGGCGATGCTGATCGCCAGCGTGATCCTGCTGGCCTTCTGCTTCACCCTCTGGCGGGTTTGGAAACTCCTCACCCCGGAAGCGAAAAGCTCTGCCAAATTGAGATTTAACCACCGCTTTTGGGTGGTGTTGCTGCTCGCCCCGGCGGTGCTTGCCGTTCTGGTCTGGAAATATCTGCCCATGGTTTCGGGCTCGGTGATGGCCTTTCAGGATTACCATATCGTGGGGGCCAGCCCCTGGATCGGTTTTGGCAATTTCGCCGCGGTGCTGTTTGATCCGGCCTGGTGGGCGGCTGTGGGTAAAACACTGTATTACATGGCCTTGCTGCTGGGGCTGGGGTTCCTGCCGCCGCTGGGCCTGGCCATTTTACTGCAGGAGGTTTCGCGGGGGAAAATGCTCTACCGGGTGATCTACTATCTGCCCGCGGTGATCAGCGGCGTGATCGTGATCTATCTCTGGAAGCTGCTTTACGACCCCTCCGACGCCGGCATCCTGAACCAGCTTCTGCTGGCCCTGGGCCTGCCCAAAAGCATGTGGATCAAAGACGAAACGCTGGCCATGCTCTGCGTGGTGTTGCCCACCGTCTGGGCGGGCGCGGGGCCGGGTTCGCTGATCTATCTGGCCGCGCTGAAAAACATCCCCCACGAGCTCTATGAGGCCGCGGACATCGATGGCGCCGGCTTCCGGGCCAAACTCCGCCACATCGTGCTGCCCAGCCTGAAAGGGCTGATCATCATCCAGTTCATCTCCGCCTTCATCGTGGCGGCGCAAAGCAGCGATTTCATTCTGGTGATGACCTTTGGCGGCCCGAATGAGGCCACCCGGGTGGCAGACCTGATGATCTTTGAGAAGGCCTATCTCTACCTCCGTTTTGGCTTGGCCACGGCGATGGCCTGGATCCTCAGCCTGCTGCTGATGGGCTTCACCGTCTGGCAGATCAAATATCTGTCCCGCATGGAGTTCCGCACCGCCAGAGATGACCGGGAGGCCGCATGAGCATCATTGGCAAAGTGGGGCGGCGCTCAACCAAGGTCCGGGCGCTGAACCTGAGCATCCACCTGGTGCTGCTCCTCGGCGCCATTACCATGGTCTATCCCTTTCTGCTGATGATCTCGGCCTCGCTGCGCAGCAACGTGGACAGCGGCCGCCTCAGCCTGCTGCCACAATATCTGCACAACGACGAGGCGCTGTTCCAGAAATACTTGGAATCCCGCTACAATGAAGAAAGCAGCCGTCTGGCGGACAACCATGCCGGACGCTGGCTCTCCTTTGCCGAGTCGCGTTTGCCTCAGAAGCTGCATCCCTCTCTGCTGAAGGATTGGCAGGAATTCCTGGCTGCCCGGCCGCAGTCAGTTTACGATTACTACGTGGCCGAACATTACGGAAGAGGGGTCTATCCGCTCAACCAGCGCCGCTACCGCAAACTGCTCCGGCAGGAAAACGGCAACGACCTTACCGCTTTCAACCGGCGCTACAACACCGGCGCCCAGAACTGGGAACAGATCGTGGTGGAGGAAAAGGAGATCCTGGGCCGCAACTACGTGAGCGTGAACGACGGCTATCTGGGCCGTTTCCAGGCTTTCAAGAAAGACGTCGGAGAGCGCCACCGCAACCATGTGAACCTCGACGGCGCCTTTGTGCAGATGGAGCTGGCCCCCGCTTACGGCGGCGATCTGGCCGCCTTCAACGCCGCCAGCGGTTTGGAGCTGAACTCTTGGCAGGAAGTGGTTTTGAGCGAGTTCTGCCCCGCGGAGGGAGATCCTCTGCGACCCGCCTGGCTACACTATGTGCGGGAAGCCCTGAACATCCATCACATCAGCCTTGATGCCTCTGCAGACCCCGCCTTTCAAGCCATGCTGCGGGAAAAATACGCCAGCATCTCGCTGCTCAACTCCACCTGGCACACAAGCTATGCGGATTTTAGCGCGGTGCGCGTCCCCAGGCAGATCCCGGACAGCGGCGCCATGGTGGAGGACCTCACCTGGTTCGTGGAAAACGCCACCGCGCCGGAACATCTGCGGGTGCGCAACCTGGGCAACGAATTCCGGGCCTGGCTGCGGGAAAAATACACGAACGTGGCGGCCCTTAACGCCTCCTGGGAGCAGGGTTTTGACCGCTGGGAGGAGATTCCGCTCCCGGCCACCACTCCGACGGATAATCTAGCCTGGCAAAGCGACTGGCTGGAATTTGCCCAGGGCCCGGGCCAAAGCTGGCTGGAATTGCTGCCCAGCGCTCAAAGCGAGTGGCTGCTTTTGCTTGCGCAGCGTTTCCCCGGGCAGGGCGGTAAACTGGATTTGGGGAAGGTAAACCAATATTTGGGAAGCAATTACAGATCCGAAGAAGATATCTATCCCAGTCCCCGCCTGCCCCGCGATCCCCACCCGGCAGAGCTTTGGCGGGAATTTGTGGCCCAGCGTTCCACTCCCCATCAGTTGAAGTTTTCGCCCGCAAAGGAAGCGGTGCAGACCTGGCGGGAATTTTTGCGGGCAAGATACGCTGCCACAGATAGCTTGAACCGCGCCTGGCATCTGGTCCCGACAAGCTTTGAGGATATCCCGCTACCCGTCCGGCAGATCGAGGCGCAAACCTTCCTGAAGCACAAAAGCGAGATCAAAAGGGAGTTTCTCACCCGCAATTACGCCATGGTGCTGGACCAGATGTTCAACGACGCCCGCTCCCTGCGCAACACTGCCATCTATACCCTGCTGGCCATCCTGCTGGCCGTTACCGTCAATCCCCTCGCGGCCTACGCCCTCAGCCGCTTCAAGCCCCGGCTCAGCTATCAGATCATCCTGCTGTTCATGCTCACCATGGCTTTCCCGGCGATGGTGATGGGCATTCCGAACTTCCTGATGCTAAAGCGTTTGAACCTGCTCAACACCTTTTGGGCGCTGGTGCTTCCCGCCGCCGCGGACGGATATTTCATCTTCCTGCTAAAAGGCTTTTTCGACAGCCTGCCGCGCGAGCTCTATGAAAGCGCCAGCCTCGACGGGGCCGGGGAATTCCGCCTCTTCTGGCAGTTCACGCTCTATCTTTCCAAACCCATCCTGGCCGTGATCGCCCTCGGAGCCTTCAACGCCGCCTACCGCAATTTCCTCTTCGCCTTCATCGTTTGCCAGGACCAAAGCATGTGGACCCTGATGGTGCACATCTACGAACTGATGCAGCGGGCCAGCCTCTCGGTGGGCTACGCGGCCCTGGTGATCGCCGCCATCCCCACTTTGGCGGTCTTCGTCTTCTTCCAGAATATCATCATCAAGGGGATCGTGATCCCGATGGAAAAATAAAGAGGTTTCAGATGCACAACGAAAAGATCCACCTCACCCGGATCAAACGCCTGCTGGAGCGGCAGAAACCGCTTCTGATCAAGGACAAGCTGCCCCTCGAGGCCGGATTTTCCGCCACCGGCGGGGATTTTCAGCCCCTGGCGCTCAACGCTGTCTGGGGCAAGCCTTGGCAGACCGGCTGGTTCCGGATCAGCGGCAGGATACCGGAAAGCTTTGCGGGCCAGGATTACAGGCTGCTCTTCGACTGCGACGGCGAGGCCTGCTTGCTGCTGGATGGAGTTCCATACCAGGGTTTCACGCCCAAGGTGGACTGGTATCACAAGGCCGCCAAGAATCTGCTGCCCCTGGCCTCCATCCGCAAGCCCGGAGAGGATCTCAGCCTGCTGATCGACGCCTCCGCCAACGACCTCTTCGGCGCGCAGAAAGAGGAATACCGCCTGCGCGAGTGCGCCCTTGTTACCTTTGATGAGCCTCTGTATCAAAGCTTGCTGGACATCGCCCTGCTGCTGGATCTGGCGGAAGCATTGCCCGAAAAAACTGTCCGCCGCCAGCGTCTGATCTTTGGCCTGGACCAGGTTTGCAATGCCTGGAACAGCGATCAGGAGAGGGTGAATGCCATCCTGGGCGACCTGCTGTCCGCGCCCGCCCATGCCAGCGCGCTCACCGCCTTCAGCGTGGGGCACGCGCATCTCGATCTGGCCTGGCTGTGGCCACTGAGAGAAACCCGGCGCAAGGGTGCCCGCACCTTCGCCAACGCGCTGAGGCTGCTGGAGCAATATCCCAGCTACGTATTCGGCGCTTCCCAGGCCCAGCTGTACCAGTGGATCAAAGCAGACCATCCCGCCCTTTACGCTCAGGTCAAGGAGCGGGTGAAAGAAGGCCGCTGGGAGATCCAGGGCGCTTCCTGGGTGGAGTTTGACACCAATCTCATCTCCGCGGAATCGATAATCCGCCAGTTCATGTATGGCAAACGCTTCTTCGAGAGCGAGTTCGGCCAGGCCCCCCGCGTTTTGTGGCTGCCCGACTGCTTCGGCTTTTCCGGCAATCTGCCCCAGTTCCTCAAAGGTTGCGGCGTGGATTGGTTCATCACCCAGAAACTAAGCTGGAACGAGACCAACACCTTTCCCCACCACCTCTTCGTTTGGGAGGGGATCGACGGTTCGCGGGTGCTGGCGCATCAGCTTCCCACCAACGATTACAACTTCTCGAACAACCCCTCCTCTTTTCTGGAAACGGAAAAACGCTATGCCCAGAGCGAGCTCTGCGACGCCTTTCTGAACCTCTACGGGATTGGCGACGGCGGCGGCGGGCCCACCCGCGACCACATCGAATATGGCCTGCGCCAGCAAAGCCTCGAGGGCGTGAGCAAATTCCGCAGCGCCAGCTCGGCGGATTTCTTCGCCCACCTCTCCGGGCTGGATCCCAGCCAGCTGCCGGTGGCCTATGGCGAGCTCTATCTGGAATTTCACCGCGGCACCTACACCACCCAGGCCCGCATGAAACAGGATAACCGCGGCAGCGAGAAGCTCCTGGCCGCGGCTGAGTTCATGGCCGTGCTGGCCGGACATGCCTATCCGGAACCGCTGCGGCGAATCTGGCAGGACACCCTGCTGCTGCAATTCCACGACATCATCCCCGGTTCTTCGATCACGCCGGTTTACGAGGATGCCCACACCATCAGCGCCGCCAATCACGCGCAGCTGAAGGACTACCTGGCCGCTACGGCGCGCGAGCTTGCGGATAGCGGAACACCTTGCCAGGAAGCCAGTTATCTGGTGTTCAACCCTTCCAACCAGGAACTGGATGAATGGCACGCCTTCCCCCAAGAACTCCAGGGCCTGGTGCCGCTGAATGAATACAGCACCGAACTGGCCTCTCTGGAAACGGAAAACGCCCTGTTGGCCAGGATCCGGGTACCGGCCTGGGGTTGCCTGCTGCTGCAATTCTCCCCAAACGGCTATCTGCCCAAAACCGAGGCCAGTACAGCTTCCCTGACCCTGGAGAACCGCTTTCTCAAGGCGGAATTGACCGAGACCGGCGGCATCAGATCCATCTGGGATAAAGAACTGGAGCGCGAACTGCTGATTTCGGAATCCAACCTGCTCCTGCTCTGGGAAGACGAGCCCAACAACTGGGGCGCCTGGGACATCAATCATTTCTATCGCGACACGGCACCCCAAACAGCCGGCGGCGCAACTTTAAACCAAGCCCTCAGTTTCACGCTGGAAGGGGAGTTCAGCCGCGTGGTGCAGGATATCCGCATCGGCAAATCCAGCCTGCGCCAGACCATCGAATTGCGCTGTGATGACCGCCTGCTGCGCGTCAGCCACGAGATCGCCTGGCAGGAAAAGCACAAAATGCTGCGCACGCATTGGTTCACCGCGGTGCACAATGGCATCGCCAGCTACGGCATCCAGGCCGGCGTGATCAAGCGCAGCAGCAAGCCTAAAAGCGCGGTCGAGGCAGCCCAGTTTGAGGTTCCCGCCCAACGCTTTGCGGACCTTTCCCAGCCGGATCACGGCTGCGCGCTGCTCTGCGACGTCAAATTCGGCTACCGCATCATGGACGGCCAGATGGAATTGAACCTCCTGCGCAGCCCCGCCGACGTCGATCCCACCGCCGATATCCACAGCCACAGCTACAGCTACGCCTTTTATCCCCACAGCGGCGATTACGAACACAGCGATGTTTTCCGCCAGGCCGAGCGCCTGGCCCACAGCCTGATCGTGGTGCCGCTGCAAACCCTGCCCGAAAAGTTGCCGCAGCCCCTGTTCCGCTTGGACAGCGACCACGTGAACCTGGATACGGTCAAGCCCGCGGAGGACGGCGGCGGCATCATCCTGCGCTTCCACGAATACAAGGGCCAAAGCGGCACCGCGCTGCTTTACTGCGCCCAAACCCAGTCCCAGGCAAGAGTTACCGACCTGCTGGAGCAACCGCTGGAAGCGGATCCGATCCAACTCGACCCCTACTATCCGCTCAGCCTGGAATTCCGGCCTTTCGAGGTGAAAACCATCCGTTTGGAGGAACTGCCATGATCCCCCGTCCAAAACAAATGCGCGTGTTCAAAAAGCGCTTCTGGATGACCTCCAGGATCGATTACCAGCGCAACGCGGAGCTGCCTGAGAAGCTCTTCCGCTTTCTCGCGGCGGACCTCGACGCTTACTATCACAAGCTGATCGGCGTGGGTTTCCTCGACGACGACCACAGCACGAGCGTCAGGTTCACCCTCGCCCCCTTCACCAGGAAAGTGCCGCCCGAATATTATTTCCTGAAGGTGGACACCCTGGACATCCAGATCCAGGCTGAATCGCCAAGCGGCCTCGTCCACGCGTTGCAAACCCTGAAACAGCACCTGTACCTGGCCTATTATTACGTCCAGGACGAGTTTGGCGAACCCGGCGACCTGCCCTGCCTGGAGATCCGGGACTGGCCCAGCTATCCCTGGCGGGGGCTGCATCTGGACGTGAGCCGACATTTCTTTGACTTCAGGTTCGTGCAGCGTTATCTGGACTGGATGTCGCGGTCCAAGCTGAACAAGTTTCACTGGCATCTTTCCGATGACCAGGGCTGGCGCCTCGAAAGCCGGAAATTCCCCCGCCTGCATGAAATCGGCGCCTGGCGCAAAGAGGCTGACGGCAGCGTCCACGGCGGCTGGTACACCCGCCGCCAGGTGCAGGCGGTGCTGGATCACGCGGCCCTGCGCGGGATCGAGGTGATCCCCGAGATCGACATCCCCGGCCACGCCATGGCGATACTGGCCGCCTATCCTGAACTGGCCTGCGTTCCGCGGGATTTCGAGGTCCCCTGCGTCTGGGGCATTTTCGAAGACATCCTCTGCGCCGGCAAGGATGAGGTGATCGATTTTTTGAAAGAGCTGTTCAGCGAAGTGGCGGAACTCTTTCCCGGCCAGTATGTGCATCTGGGCGGCGACGAAGCTCCCAAGCAGCGTTGGAAAGACTGCCCCCACTGCCAGGCCCGGATCAAAAACCAAGGCCTCGCCGGTGAGGAAGAGCTGCAGGGCTGGCTGGTGAAAACCCTCGCCCGGCACCTGCGGGGCCTGGGCAAAACGGTGATCGGATGGGACGAGATCCTGGACGGCCAACCGTGCCAGGATCCAGTGGTGATGGCCTGGCGCGGTGACGGGATCGACGCCGCCCGCAAAGCTCACGACAACGGCAACCGCTACATCCTCTGCCCCTACACCAAGCTCTATTTCGACGCCCGCAACAATGAGTACGAAACCATCGGCACCGACCAGATCATCCTTTGGGGCGATGTGCTCAAATTCCGGTTCCAGGACTACAGCTTTCAACGCAAGGAACTCCTGCTGGGAGCCCAGGCCAACGTCTGGACCGAACATCTGGCCAATAAAGCAGACCTGAAGGAAAAGGTTACCCATCGCCTTCGTCCCCTGGCGGAAATTCTCTGGAATGGCGAACCCGTCGAAGACGTCCGGGAATTCTGGGATCGCTGGAGAGATCTGAATTTCACGCTATGAAACGCCACCCCGGCAATCCGCTGATCACCAGGCGGGACATCGTTTCCAGCCATCCCGCCCTGCGCGACGTTTCCTCGGTCTTCAATCCCGGCGGCACTTGGTTCGAGGGGCAAATCCTCCTCCTGCTGCGGGTGCAGAACCGCGCCCGGGAAACCTTGTTCGTGAAAGCCTGGTCGGAAAATGGCGTGGAATTCCGCGTTGAGGGGGAACCGCTGCCGCTGCTGGGCTTGGAAGCCTGTCCCCACCTGATTTACCACGTTTACGATCCCCGCATCACCCATCTGGAAGGTATTTACCACGTGATCTGCGCCCTGGATACCGATCAGGGCTGCTGCCTGGGCTGGTTTTCCACTCCGGATTTTGCCGCTTTGGATTTTCGCGGCCTGGTTTCGGCTGCCGACACCCGCAACGGCGTCCTCTTCCCGGAGCGGATAGGCGGGCGCTATCTGAGGTTCGAACGCCCCAACACCACGATGATGGCCGACGGAGTTAAAACCGGGTCCCGCATAGTCTGCTCCTCATCGGAAGACCTGCTGAACTGGTCTGCCCAAGAGGAGGTGTTTTCCGGCCGGCCCCACTTTTGGGATGAACTGGTCGGTTCCGGTCCGCCGCCGCTGAAAACCGCGCAGGGTTGGCTGCACCTCTATCACGGCGTGGCCACCCATTTCGGAGCCGCAAATATCTATCAGGCAGGCGTTTCCCTGCATGATCTCAAGCGACCCTGGCTCACCCTCGCGAGGGGTAGATACAATGTTCTGGAACCCCGCGAAAGCCATGAACTCTGCGGCCAGGTGCCCAACGTGGTTTTCCCCACCGCCGCCCTGGCACTGCAAACCGACAGCCGCGGTTTTGTGGACCCAAGCTCCGATATATACGTTTATTACGGCGCGGCCGATACCTGCGTCTGCCTCGCCACCACCAACGTTGAAAAACTTTTGGAGGCCGTCCATGCGCCCTAAAACACTTGCCGCATTGTTGTTAACGCTCTGCGGAACCCTGTTCGCGGAGACTTTTCCCGTTCCGGGCCTGCCCTTCGCTCCGCTTTCCTATCCCTGTTTTCCAGCCCCTGAAACCCCGCGCATCGATGGCTGGATCGATGACCCCGCCTGGTCCGCCGCCCCTTGGAGCGCCAGCTTCACCGATATTGAGGGCAGCCTAAAACCCTCTCCCCACTTGGATACCAGGTTTAAAATGCTCTGGGACGGCGAGGGCCTCTACATCGCCGCCAGGCTGGAGGAACCGCAGCTCTGGGCCACCCTCACCGAGCACGACGCCGTGATCTTTTGGGACAACGACTTCGAGGTTTTCCTCGATCCGAACGGCGACACCCACCACTACTTCGAGCTGGAGATCAACGCCCTGAACACGCTTTGGGACCTCTTTCTGGTGCAGCCCTACCGCGACGAACACAGCTCCCTAAACGGCTGGGAAGCCCACGGCGCCAAAACCGCGGTCGGCCTCGAGGGCACCCTGAACGATCCTTCGGACCTCGACACAGCCTGGAACTTGGAGATCTTCCTGCCCTGGCAGGCTGTGGCTGAATTGGCTGGAACGTCCTGCCCGCCGCGCTCAGGCGACTACTGGCGGATCAATATCTCGCGGGTGCAGTGGACCACTGAAGTGGCGGAGGGCAACTATCGCAAAGTGGCCGGAATTCCTGAATTCAACTGGGTTTGGAGCCCTCAGGGCCTCATCAACATGCACTATCCGGAACGCTGGGGCCTGGTTTGGTTTATGGACGCCCCCAGTCCAGACCGCGCTTGGGAACCTTCCCTGCCCGAGATCCTGCCCGCGGAAGAATACCTGCGCCAGGTGTATTACGCCCAAAAACAACACCTGCTGGATCACGGCAGCTATTCCATCTCCACTTCTGAACTGGGCCTGGCTCCTTTTCACCACCGGGGAAAGATCCACCTGCCCCGGCTGGAAGCCACTTCCCGCTCCTTCTGCGCCACCCTGGAAACCGGGGACCTTCCCACCCTGGTCATCACGCAATCCGGACGCCTGATCCGGCTTCCGCTCCGGTGATCAATACGGTATCAATACGGAATCATTACGGATGAAATCCGTATTGATTCCGTATTGATACCGTATTGATATTGGGAGCCGTGCAGGATTAGGTGCTAATTCAGCTCTGTTTTTCCTGGCCGTCGTCCGGAGGAAGGGGGGATTCTTCTGGCGGCCAGCTGCTTTGCAGGGATTTTTGCTCGGGTGGCCAGTCTGCTTCCGGCGGTGCCTGATCCACAGCCTGGGGCTGCGGTTTCTTTTTACGCAGCAGGAAATAGAGGGCAACGCCCAACCCGGCAAGCAGAGGGAGCACCCAGAGCAGGGAACCGAGCTTTTTCGCCGCGGCCGCAGCGGGGCTGGGGACTTTGTATTGCAGATAGATTGAATCGCCCTCGGCGCCTTCGAATTCCCAACTGTAAACTCCCAGGGTGTCGTTCCGGACCTTGGCGTTGGTGCTCACCACCTCGAACGGGACTTTCCAGGTGACCTTGTTTTCCACTGCATTCGCCAGCATCACATCCTTTTCATCTTGCGGCGCGTTGTCGCCAGCTCTCCAAACTTTGAACACATCGGGTTTATAGGATATGGTAAACAAGCTGTGGCCGGTGGTCTTTTCCTCCCTCACCACAGACGGCAGAGGAGCTTTGGTGGTGTCCGCGAGCAAGGGAAACTCATTTAAATCTGATATCCGGGCGAAATGTTTTTCGGATTTGGAGCCCTTTGTCTGCTCATCCTCATAGGCAGTTGTTACCAAGCCATATTTGGCAAATCTGACCGAGTCCTCTTTGACAGTTGCAATATGGTCATCAGCATAGTACTCTTTGGTCACTTTGGTAATGAAGCTAAAATCCACGGAATTATCCTTGTTGACGGTGAACACGGATTCGGTGAAGACGCACCCCGCCAGCAGCAACGCGGCGCAGAGAACAAGGGTCAGGCGCATGAAACCTCCTTTGGTTTGAACCCTGATGGATTGTTTCATCCCTAGCAGGCGGCTGTGGACCGTCAAGCAAAAATTTCCTTGACGCCTGCAGGTTTGTGATAAAGGTTGGACGCAGGCGCTGGACGTGAGATATTTTCGGGAAGCGCAGACATAAGGTGCCACGAGCAAATAGATCATGAAATACATTCCGCCCTTCATCATCGCCAAGCTGCGGCGCGGGAAACTGCGCGGGCGGTTGTATGCCTATATCCTGGTTTGCGAACTGGCCAATCTCGGGCAGTTGACCGCTGGTTTTAAGGCCAGAGGCAAAAAGGGCGCGAAGGATTTAGCCCGGTGGCTGGACGAACTTTGGATGGAGCCGCTGGAGGAAGTTGAGCGGCGGGGCGGCCTGATCGCCAGATGGCAGGGAGATTCACTGTGGGCGCTGTTTCCCCAGGCCAGGCCGCGGGAGACGGTGGCGGCGCTGGAGTTCATCAGATCCACGTTCAGGCAGACCACCCTCAAGCGCGAAAAGCTGGGTGGACCGGTACCCCGGATCAAGCTGCTGGTCGGTTGCGGCCGCGTGGATTGGCAGATATTTTCCAATCAGTTGCAGCATGAATACACATTTTCTGGCCGGGAAGTGGACGCTCTGGAGCTGCTTCCGCGAGGGCGAAAACAATTGCTGCTTACGCCCGCGGCCTCAGCCAAACTGGGCGCGGCGGGTCTGCTGGACTGCAGAGGAAACCCGGTTCGAGGGATCAAGCCGAAATCCGCTGACCAGCCCAAATTGATTTCAGATGAGAACCTCGCCCTTCTGAGCAAGTTCGAGCATCCCCGCTTCCGCGACTGGGGTCCCGGAACAGATTTCCGCCAAGTGGCTTGCTGCCAGATCAAACTCAGGTGGGATGATCCCTCCGCCGTGGACCAACTGATCCAGGATATGGAACTGCTCGCCATCACCTTCGGCGCTTTCGTGCGCGGCGTTCACAGAAGCGGCAACGAATATACCGCCATAGCCTGGTTCGGTGTGCCCCGCATAGACAGCAAAGCGACTTACAACTCCTGCCGCGTGGCACTGGAAGCCAGCAAAAAATACCCCGCCATCAGGCACGGGATCGCTGTGGGGAAGGTGTTTGCGGGAAAAGTGGGGGGAGAGGATTTCAGCCGTTACGCTGTTTTTGGAGCGGTGGAAGAGCAGGCGCGGAAGTTGTGCGCGATGACTCAGCCAGGTGAAACGATCACCGACCAACAGATCCAGGCGGAATTGAGCGATCAGTTCAATTTCCTGCCTCTGGCGAAGTCCGGTCGTTCGCGTAAATCCGGTGACCCCCAAGTTTTCAAACTTGCCGGCATGCCCACTCCTGTCAAGACCAGAGGCATCTTTGTGGGCCGGAAAAAAGAACTGGCTGATTTGAAGACCCTCATCCGGCAGAGCCTGAAATGTGGAAACAACCTGTGCGTCCACATCTGCGGAACCCCGGGAATAGGCAAAACCCGGCTTTCCGAAGAATTGATCGCTTCCCTGAAGAATGATGCCGTCAATGTTTTCAAGCTGTGGTGCGATCCGGATCAGCCCCCGCTGGATCTGCTGAGCCAGCTGTTGAAGCAGCTCTTTCCCATCAGCGAAGATCCCGCCAGGGCCGGGGAGGAATTCAGCGCCCTCTGGCAAAACTGGGCCGGGAAAGACACGGATCTGCGGAGTCACAAAGCGTTCATAGGCAATCTGTTGGGCCTGCATTGGCCGGGTTCGGAGCTGGAACTGACGCCACCGGAACTGCGTGTGGCCAGGATCATGGACTCCTGCGCGCTGGTGCTGCGTGAAGCAGCCTCCCGCCAGCCGCTGCTCATCCAGATCGATGACCTGCAGTGGATCGACGGCCACTCCCGGGAGATCTTTGAACGCCTGGGCCAGGCAGGCATCAGACGCACCTGCATTATGGCCACGTCCCGCTATCTGGAGGATGGCTCCGTCCCCGAGCTGCGGGCCGAAAACTTCACTTCCCACAGGCTGGACCTTGGCCCGCTGAACCGACAGGACACCCTGGACCTGCACAAAACCTTGCTGGGGGTGGAAGCGCTGCCTCCCGCCACCGTTGAGATAATCAACCAGAAATCTGACGGCAATCCCTTCCTGGTGGAACAGGTGATCGCCCTGTGCCTGGAACTGGGGTTGGTGAACGCGCGGGGCGAACTGGACCTGCCGGAGGATTGGGAAAAATATGGCCTGACCGACATTCTGCTGCTGCGCATCGATCGCCTGGCCGCCAAAACCCGCGCCTGCCTTTTCAACGCCAGCGTTCTGGGCATGCGCTTCAATGTCCGGGTGTTGTCGCGGATGCTGAATTCCGACCCGCGTCGGGAATTGGCCGGAGGCGCCCAAAACCACATCTGGCAGGACCTCGGCGAGGTTCTGTACATCTTTTCCCACGTTCTCATCCAAGAAGCCGCCTACGCCCGCATCCAGGGCAAAGAACTGCCCCGCCTGCATCTCAGCGCCGCCCAGGCCATGGAATATGTGTTTGAACTGGAACTGGACGAACATGCCGCCGAGATCGCTCAGCACTATGAAAAAGCGGGCCATCGGGCCAAAGCCGCCGCCTACTACGACCGCGCCGCGGACCACGCCTGGGACAGCAGTTTTCTGGATCGCGCCGAAACGCTCTACTCCAGGGCGGTCGCCCTCAGCGCCGCCGCGGAAGGCAAAACCAGCGCCAACCACTGCGAGTACACCTTCCATCTGGCCCTGCTTTACCACTACATGCTGCGCCATAAGGAAGCGGAACCGCTCTATCTGGAAGTGAGGCGCCTGGCGCGCCGCATCCACGGCGAAGGATCCCCCGCCCTCAGTCCCTATCTGAACAACCTCGGCCGCTTCTATAAAGACACCGGGCGCTTTGCCGAGGGCGAAAAACTGCTGCGGCGCTCCCTGGCCATGGAGCGGGAAATGAACCCTGTGAGCTCCAATGTGGCGGACAGGATAAACAACCTGGGGCACATGCACGGAATTCGGAAGCAGTTTGACCAAGCCGAAAAACTATTTTTGGAAGCCCTGGAAATCATGGAAAAAAACTACTCTCCGGAGCATTTCTTCACCGGCACCTTATGCGGCAACCTGGGCGGGGTTTATTACCAACTGGGACGGCTGGAAGAAGCGCTCCCGCTGCTGGAACGGGCGGTGGAGATCACGCGCAAGAACCATGGTCCCGACCATCCGGTGACGGCCATCTATCTTAGCAATCTGGCCAAAGTGCATCTCGCCTTGAAAAACTTCGGGCAGGCTGAAACGCTCTTTCTCAAAGCCCTGGAAAACATCCTCGGACCCTTTGGGGAACTGCATCCCAAAACCCTGGTCGTGGTGGAACTGCTACAGGCTTTGTACACGGAAATGGGCGATCCGGCCCAGGCGAAATTTTACTCCCGCTGGCTGGGCCGGGGAAAACCGGTTGACGTTTGAGCCGAGGCGCGCCACCAGATTATCCGTTCCCTTAATATTTTTCAATTTCGCAACCTGGAGATTTAATCTCCTGACAAACAGGAGGTTAGAGCATATTATCCACAACTCCCCCAGCCGGTTGAACCAAAAATAGGGAAGATTTAGCTTGACAAAAAACACCTCCCTCTGAATATTGCAACCACAGACCCTACATAGAATGCCCTCCGAGTCCGTGGGGACGCCGCCCGGCGATCCCCACGGTTTTTTTATCTGCCCGGAAAGGGCTTTCTTCCTCCAGCCCCCTGCCTTGGTGCCGCTTTTCCAAATCAATTCCGGCCCCACCAGAAGACCAGCTGAGCCGAAACTGTTGCCTTTGGCCCGGTTCGGGATAGATTGTTTAACAGCCAGGGCGCCTGCCGGGCAGGTATTTTTCCCAGGCAGCAAGCCATGCAAGGAGCAAACCCAGATGCGCAAGATCAGATTGATAAAAAATGCCAGGCCCAGTATCGACGGCGCGGGAGTACACCTCTTCCGGGCCTTCGGCTTTGGCGACGAACGCCTGTTCGATCCCTTTTTGATGCTGGACGACTTTCGCAACGACGACACCCGCAACTATTTGCCGGGCTTTCCCTGGCATCCGCACCGGGGCATCGAGACCATCACCTACATGCTGGAAGGCAGCGCCGAACACTCCGACAGCATGGGCAACAGTGGCGTGATCGGCAAAGGCGACGTGCAGTGGATGACCGCCGGTAAGGGCGTCATTCATCAGGAAATGCCCAAACCGAATTCCCTGGGCCGGATGTATGGGTTTCAGCTCTGGACCAACCTGCCCAAGACAAAAAAGATGATGCCGCCCCGCTACCGCGACATCAAGGCGGCGGACATACCCCTGGTGAAAACAGCCTCCGGCGCCGAAGTGAAGGTGATCTGCGGCACCTATGAAGGCGTGAACGGCCCCACGCGCGACATCATCATCGAGCCCCAGTACTGGGATGTGTACGTCCCGCCCAGCACCCAGCTGGTGCTGCCCGCTCCCAGCGGCGAAACCTGTTTCCTCTATGCGTACGAAGGCGAGGCCAGCATCGGCGAACAGCCGGTGCGAAACCGCCAGACCGCCCTGCTGGACGACGGTGACGAGGTGGAGATCAATGCCTCCGGAGCCGGTTTCCGCATGCTCTTCCTGCGCGGCAAACCGCTAAACGAATCCATCTCCTGGCGCGGATCCATCGTGATGAACACCCGCGAGGAGATCGAAACCGCCTTCCGCGAATTGGAGAAAGGCACTTTTCTGAAGTGATCCTTGGCCGCGGCCTGCCTCCGCTGCGGAGAAGGGCTGCGGGTCCGATAGCGTGAAACCGCTGCGGCAGAATGTGGGTTGGGGACGTTTTTTTGGCTTCGGTTCCGCCAAAGGTTTTCATTGACACAAAAGCGGCACCAGCCAGATTGGAGCCGATGATTCAACAAGGGAGTTCACATGAAGAACAACAGCTCAGGCTGGGCGCCAACCATCACTCTGGCAAAGCTTTTTGAAGAGCAGAACCAGTTTTTTGACGCCCTGTCCGCCTATGAAATGATCAGCCAGACCGATTCTTCGGCGGCCGTGCGGGAAAGCATCGAAGCGCTGCACCAGCGCATTCTGAACGATCCCGCGAGCCGCTATGACCCCCGCATCGAGAAACTTTTCACTCCGGAGGAGCTGGCCTATCTGAGAATCCTGGACCACCAGGGGTTCGAAAATTTGGCCCGGGCCCGGGAAAAGCTGAATGAAGGCTCTTTGGGCGCGGACATCTATATTGAGGAAGACGAGGACTGGATGGACGGGGATGAGTTCGAGACGGACGCTCTGGCGCAGATCCTGCAGGAGATCGAGCAGCAGACCCAGTTGAACCTGGCCGAGGCGGTTCCCGACGCCCGGGAATTCACGGTGAAGGATCTGCTGATGGCGCTGCTGAGCAGATTTGACAAAGATCAGAGGCTCACCGACGTCCGGCTTAGCGATCTGGTGGCCGTGATCCTGGAGATGCAGGGACCCAAAGACAGATCCTGATGCCGGCCAAAGCTGAACCCAAATACAACAAGCTGTGCCAGCGCTGCCGGAAAAAATGCAAACAGGCCCAGAGCGTTACCGTGGTTTCCTGTCCGCATTTTGAGGCCAAGCCTGTGCAAATGGAGATCCCGCTCAAGTTTCCGCGCGGCCGCCCCAAGAAACTTCGCCCCTGAGGCCAGCATGCGCGTGATCACCGGCAAATACAAAGGCCGCAATCTCTTTTCCGTGGAAGGCAAAACCACCCGGCCCACCACCGCTTACAACCGGGCCATGATTTTCAGCGTGTACCCGGACCTGGAGGGGAAAAAGGTGCTTGACCTCTTTGCCGGAACCGGCTCCTATGGTCTGGAAGCCCTGTCACGGGGCGCGATTTGGGCGGATCTGGTGGAATTTGCCACCCCGGCGGTGGCGGTGATCCTCAAAAATGTGGCCCTGTTGGGTTGCGGAGCTGATTGCCACGTCTGGCGCAAACGCGCCGAGGCTTTTCTGAAGGGCACCAAAGACAGTTGGGACGTTATCTTTCTGGACCCCCCCTATGCCAAGGATCTGCTCAATCCCTGTCTGGACCTGATCTATCAGCGCCGGTTGCTGCTGCCTGGCGGAGTGGCCATTGCTGAACACAGTCCCCGGGAACCGGTGGCCGAAGCGCATCAAGGGCTGATCCTGACGGCCAAAACCGGCCGCACCAGCTGTTTCACGCTGCTCCGGGCTGAAGAATAGCCGAAACCCCAGCCATCGGCCATACCCCCCGTTCGGGTACTTAAAACTTCGTTTCCAGCCAGACTTGCACACGGGTTTGCACCCGGGCTTTCTGATCCTCGGACAACCTTTTCTCTAGCTTTTCCCGGTAGGATTGCGCTGTGTCGTTGCCGTTGGCTTCGGCCAGGGTGAACCAGAAGCTGGCTTCCTCATAATCGCGATCCACGCCTTCGCCGTTGGCATAGCAGACGCCCAGGTTGCTTTGGGCCATGGCGTGATCCTGTTGCGCGGCCAGCCGGTACCATTTCACCGCCTCCGCGAAGTCCTTCTTGACCCCGGTGCCGTTCTTGTAGCAGACCCCAATGGTGTTTTGCGCCTTGGGATAGCCCACTTCCGCGGCCAGCATGTACCAGCGCGCTGCTTCCGTCACATCCTTGGCCACGCCGCGTCCGTTCAGGTAAGCCACCCCCAGTCCGTACAAAGCCCGCGGATCGCCCTCTTCAGCCGCCATCAGCCACCAGCGCACGGCTTCCGTTTCGTCTTGGGACACCCCTTCACCCTTGTAATATTGCTCACCTATGTCGTACATCTCGCTGAAATTCTGTTCCCAAGTGGGTTTGGTGCGTTCCGGAAGGAATTGCGGGCTTGATTCCTCCGCCACGCTTTCCTCCTCCGGCTCATCCAAAGGCCACTGGCGAGGCGCCTGATCGTCTTCCGGTATGGCCCCGGGCATCGCCAGGATGCCTCTTCCGGGATCGGGAAGACTTGGCTGCGCGCCGGTTTCAGCCGCGAGGCGGTACCATCTGGCCGCTTCCCGGAAATCCTGGGTGACACCGTACCCGTTGTCGTAGCAGATGCCCAGATTGTACATGGCGCTGGAGTTTCCCTGCTCGGCGGCCAGGGTCCACCAGCGCACGGCCTCGGCGAGATCCTGGGTGACGCCCTCGCCCAGATAGTAGCAATAGCCAAGGTTGCACTGGGCGTTGGGATTGCCTTTGCGGGCGGATTCGCGGTACCACTTGAAGGCTTCCAGCTTGTTTTGGGGCAGGCCGAAACCGTTGTCGTAACACCAGCCCAGATTGTACTGCGCGAAGGCGTTGCCCTTCCGGGCCGAGATCCGCCACCATCTGGCGGCCTCACTGTCGTCTTTGGCCACACCTTCGCCTCTGTAATAACACCAGCCCAGATTGCACTGGGCGTCCGCGTGACCCTGATCTGCGGCTAGGGCGTACCATCTCACCGCTTCCCGCAGGTCACGCACCACGCCTTCGCCGTGATAGTAGCTCCAACCCAGCGAGTACTGGGCATCCGCGTTGCCGTTGAGCGCATCGCGCATCAGTTGGCTGCTGTAGGTAGCCTGGGCAAAGAGGGCAGCGGCCATGGCCAAGAGAGCCAGGACCAGGATCGTTTTTCGTGATATCAAGCTTCCAAACATAAGAAATAAACCAAATCCAAGCTTTGCTTTTGTGTCAAGCAGAAAATTTTGCAGGGCTTCAGAAGGAAACATCTTGACAGAAATCGTATCTTGTAAAACAAGATACCTTGTCTGACAAATATTTACTATGGCTTTGTCAAAGAAGGAGTTGGGATTGAAAGTGAATGCCAGGTTCACACTGGAAGTGATCTCCAAGCTGGACCCTCTACTGAATAATCCAGCTCGCCTGCAAGTGGTCTGGTTGCTTGCCCGCGGCGGGAGCATGGACTATCTGGACCTGATGCGGCTGACCGGTCTGAGCTCCGGCAATATCACCACCCATCTGCAGAAGCTGGTTCGGGCTTCATATATTCTGCAAACCAAGAGTTTTGTGGAAAACAGGCCACGGACCACTTTGCGCCTTACAGACATGGGCAAGGCGGCTTATGAAGCCTGGGGACGGCGTATCCTATACGCGCTGCCAGCCAGCCTTCAAAGAGAGCTTCTGCCCGGGCATCAGCATCTGTGGACGCTGACGGGAAAGCATTGGGACCCGGATGCTCACAATCGTTACTGTTACATCAATCTGGATAAAGGACTGAATCTCTGGCCGCCCATCACATGGTTCAGTCAATGAGTTACACCAACACCAACAAACAAGGAGTTGCCATGATCGAGACCATGAAAGCGATGCTCGGCAAGGTTGAGGCCGATTACGCCGACCTGCGCTACGAGACCAAAAGGGTCCAGCGCGTGGTGCTGAGCAAAAAAGAGGTCCGGAGTTACGGATCGAACTCCGGCGACGGCTATGTGCTGCGGGTGCTGCGCCAGGGCGGTTTTGCCACCGTCTGTTTCACCAAGCCGGAGCAGGCGGAGGAGGCCATCCGCAAGGCCGTGGAAAACGCCGATATTCTTAGCGCGCATCAGCTGAAAAAGAAACAGCTGGCCCCGGCCCCGGTGATCCGGGAAAGCGTGAAAGCCACGCTGCGGGAGGACCCGCGCCATATCCCTCTGGAGGAAAAGCTGGCATTGGTGAAGCACTATTCCGAGCTGCTTTTCGCCCAGCCGGACATCGCCAATGTTGAGCTGGAATACTACGATGTCCATCGCGACAAGTTTTTCATCAACAGCGAAGGCAGCGAGATCAACGAGGAACTGGTCACCACCAAACTGGGCGGCTCCATCATCAGCCAGGCTGGCGACCTCACCCAGACGGTGCGCATGGCTTTTGGCGGCAGCGACGGGTTTCAAAAAGTTCGCGACCGCGAGGATGAAGCCCTGCAGCGCGCAAAGATAGCCTCCGATCTGCTGAAGGCGGAGCCGGTGAAGGCCGGCACCTACAACATGGTGCTCAATCCCGGCATCGCGGGTGTCTTTACCCATGAGGCTTTCGGCCACTTTTCCGAAGCCGACATCGTGCGCAACCTGCCGGCCATGCGGGCCAAGATGCAGTTGGGAACAAAGATCGGCACGGATATCCTGAACATCACCGACAACGCCACCCTGGCCAACCAACTGGGATATTACAAATATGACGATGAGGGCGTGGCTGTGCGCGAAGTGAAGCTGATGACCGCGGGCGTGCTTACTGGCAGGCTGCATGACCGGTTCACGGCAGCCGAAATGGGCGAGCCCATCTCCGGGCACGCCATCGCTGAGGATTTTCGCTACGCCCCGATCGTGCGCATGGGAAACATCTTCATCGAACCAGGCGCTGCCAGCCTGGAAGAGCTGCTCGCCGCCCTCGGCGACGGGCTTTACATCTGCGACGCCATGGGCGGCCAGACCTCCGGCGAAAACTTCACTTTCGGCGCCAACCACGGCTACATCGTGAAGGGCGGCAAACTGGCCGGCATGATCCGCGACATCAACATCGTGGGCAACCTCTACCACAC
The DNA here is from genome assembly GCA_020532085.1 of Candidatus Cloacimonadota bacterium. Lineage (NCBI taxonomy): Bacteria > Pseudomonadati > Candidatus Cloacimonadota > Candidatus Cloacimonadota bacterium. The sequence continues at coordinate 42,017 of JAJBAV010000019.1, forward strand.
CCTGAACAGCGTGAAGCTGATCGGCAGCGACTTCGTGCTCAACGAATCAGGCGGCTGTGGCAAAGGCCAGACCAACATCCGCTCCTGCCTCGGCGGACCCAGCGTGCTGTTTGAAAATCTCACCGTAGGAGGCAAATGATGGACAAGCTGCTCAAACTCGCGTCCCTGGCCGCCGATCAGGCCGAAGTCTATTATCAGGAAGAAACAGTGGACAGCCTCGCCTTCAGCGATGGTAAACTCGACAACTGCGACAGCGCCCTCAGTTCCGGCATCGCCCTGCGCGTGATCAAAAACGGCAAAATGGGCCTGGCCCACACCCGCAACTTACTCAACCGCGAAGCCCTGGTGAAGCAGGCCCTGCTGAGCGCGGAGAACGGCGTGGAAGTGGACTTCCTGTTCCCCCACACCCAGGACCCGCCCCGTCTCGAGCTTTACAGACCAAGCATCGAAACAATCAGCAAGGAGAACCTGATCGAGAAAGGCAACCGGATCATCGACTACGTTCGCGCCCGGATCGAAGGCCAGATCAACGTCAGTTTCGGCTATGGGACCGGCAGCAGCGGGATCCTCAACAGCGCCGGCACCGAACTGAGTGCCAGGTTCTCAGGATTTTCCACCCAGGCCATGCTGGTCTTTCCCGGCACCGGCAGCGGGCTCTTCACCTTTAAAACCGGGCGCGACCTGCTGGAACTGCAAGAGGCCGATCTGGACGAACTGATCGAACTCTTCCAGCTCAGCCAGAACGAGATCGTGCCGCCCACCAAGAAGTTGCCCGTGATCTTCACCCCCATCTCGCTGTTCGCGCTGCTCTCCAGATTCAGCGCCGCGTCGTCACCGGTGAACATCTACAACCGGGTTTCGCCCCTCTGCGGCAAACTCGGCGAACAGATCGTCTCCGAAAAACTCAGCCTCAACCGCGAACCTTTCGATCTGGAACTGGGATCTGCCGCTAGTTTTGACGACGAGGGCACTCCCACCCGCCGGCTCACGCTCATCGACCGCGGCGTCTTCAGCGCCTTTCCCACCGACCTGAATTACGCTGCCAAAATGAATCTGGAACCCAACGGCTGCGCGGTTCGCCAGTCTGTGGAATCACTCCCGATGGCCCATGCCGGCAATCTGGCGCTGGCCCCAGGCGATGCAAGCATGGCGGAGATGATCTCCGGCATCAAAGAGGGAATCCTGGTCCAGTTCCTGATGGGGGCGCATTCCGGCAACGTTCTCTACGGCGATTATTCCGTCGGCGTTTCCACCGGCTTCATGGTAGAAAACGGCCGCATCACAGGCCGGGTGAAGGATTGCCTGCTCTCCGGCAATGCCTATGAAACCCTCTCCAACGTGGAGGCAGTGGAAAACAAGGCCCTGAACCTCGGTTCTCACAAACTCCCGTCCCTGCTCTGCAAGGACGTGAGCGTGGCGGGAAAATAATGCTGTAACCTAATCTCTGAAGGGGTGCCATACCGGTGCCCCTTCTATGTTTTGGCCAGTTCCGCCAGAAATTCGAACACCGGCCGGCCCACCGCGGGGTCAGCAATCCTCTCCGGATGCCACTGAATGCCCAAAACCATCTGTTCTGAGCTGTATTCCAGCGCTTCCACCATCCCGTCCCCAGTCCGCGCAACTATTTCCAAACCCGCTCCCACGCGCTGGGGATCGACGGCCTGATGGTGATTCGAATTCACCAGTATCCTTTCTTTTCCAAAGATCCGGGGTAGCCAGCGTCCGCCCAGGATCTCCACCTGATGGTACTTTTCACCGTAATGGTCATCAAGTTCAGGGATGTGCTGGATCAAGCCCCCGCCAAAATGGACGTTGAGCAGCTGCATCCCGGCGCAGATGCCCAGCAGCGGTTTTTTCAGCTCCAGCGCGGTTTCCAGCAGGGCCAGATCGCCTTTCACGCGGCGTTCGTGGGCCTCCTCAGTTTGGGGATGGGGGTTTTCGCCATACAAAGCCGGCGGATAATCCATCCCGCCAATGATGATCACCGCGCCCAGGGGCTCCAGATACTGGCGCAGCGCGACTTTATCGTCTGTGCAGGGCAGGGGGCAGGGCAGCGCCCCGGCGGCAACCACCGCGTCTATGTACTTGTCGCGCACGTGAAACTGATGATAGCTGCCCAACTGCATATAGTTCATGCTCAGGCCGATCAGGGGTCGTGGCATGGGATACCTCGCGTTCGTTGTTTGTCTCGCTCACCCATACTGCAGGGCCTAACCTGTCAAGCTGATTCTCGCCGAAAACACAATGTTTTGCCCTCTAAATCCTTAATCGCCCCGGTCAGGACGGTAAGGGTTGATATCCATGGCCAGGCAGGATCATGCTGTCGAAAAGTCAGGCGAAGATGGATAAGTGGCTAACAAACTAAACTTTAGGGCGTTTTATCGGGAGATAATTTGCAGAAAACAAAAGAGGGGCCAAACTCAGTTCAGCCAGGCGGGATCGATGTTGGGCGGGCTTTCGGGATCAGGGTCGTAGATCTCAAAATGTTCGGTGTCGAGCACATAGTAGATCTCGATCCCAGCCTTGCCAAAGGCGCGGTTGCTGATGGCGGTGATGGTGCCGTCGTTCGACCATTCGAAGCTGAATTGGTCGGTGTCGGCCTCCGCGGGGTCCATGAACGTGTCCAGGCTCATGGGCCAGTCGCCGTAGTCATCCTGCTCCCGGTATTCGCGGGCTTTTCTGGCGATGGTGCTGAAGCGGGGCCGGATCGCGCGGACGGCGTTTTCAGCCTCCCTGAGCTGCTGGGCGGCTATGTTGGCCTCGATCTCCTCCTCGCTGAGCGCTTCCTCTGCGGAAACCACTTCTTCGGCGGTTTCCTCTGCCACCGTTTCTTCAGCTCTGGGTTGGACGAGGTTGGGATTGATATCCAGCAATGCTTTGAGCGTGAAACCGAGCGTGGCCAGGATGATGGCGATGATGAGGATGACGAGGAAGGCGCGCAGGCCGGCCGGCATTTTCTTTTTAGGGGCCGGAGGAATGGGTGTGGGGGCCACAGGCGCGATGGGAACAGGTTTATCGGTAAAGGGCAGGGCGGTGGTGATGGAACCCAGGGAACCGGTATCCAGGGCTTTGATGGCATCGGCAGCGCTGGGGCGCAGCGAAGGTTCTTTGGCGGTCATAGCGTACAGCAGGTCCACGATGAGGTCGGACATGTAGGGGTAATGCTCCCTTGGATGGGGCAGGGGGCGCTCCACGATCTCTTTTTCGATGAGGAAATCACTCTCGGTTTCGGTGCTGAAGGGCAGGCGCCCGGTGAGCATCTCGTAGAGGACCACGCCGGTGGAATAGATGTCCGAACGGCTGTCCACATCGCGCGGCGAGCGCACCTGCTCCGGGCTCATGTAATAGATGGTGCCCAGCCGCGAGCCGGTGAGGGTGGACTGCGGGTTGGCCAGAATGCGGGCCACGCCGAAATCCAGGATCTTGAGATCATCGCGGTCGCCGATCATGATGTTCGAGGGCTTGATGTCGCGGTGAACCACACCCTTGGTTTGGGCGTAATCCAGGGCGGCCAGGATCTGGCGGAGGATGCGGCGGGTGCGCTGTTCCGGCACGGGGCCGATGGTGGCGATGAGGTCGCGCAGAGTTTGCCCTTCGGCATATTCCATCACCATGAAATAGCTTTCCTGCTCCAGGAAAAAGGTGAAGAGGCCAACGATGTGGGGATGCTGAAGTTGAGACAGGATGCGGGCTTCATTGATGAAGCGCTGGCGGAAATGCTCCTGATGGGTCACGGCCGGATCGAGCATCTTGATGGCGACCTTGCGCCCCAGCAGCTCTTCCTCGGCGGCGTAAACCTTGCCCATGCCGCCTTCGCCGATATAGTCCAGCACGCGGTAGTTGCGGATGAGGTCGCCGGGTTTGAGGATCATTTGAGGACGCGGCCGCCTTTTTTCGCGCTGTCGGTTTTCACGGCGGCCACCTCAGCCTTGATGGAGTTCAGGGAATCGTAAACTCCCTCAAGGTTGCCCAGCGCCGTGTCGTAGTCGCTGAGGGCCTGGTCCACCGAGCTGTCTATGGTCTCATCTGTCTTCAGACTGTCCAGGGGTGATTTATCGCCCGTGTTGCCAAATTCTTTGAGTAGGTCTATCCCCTGCTTCACGAAATCCTTGGCCTCCGGAGCCTTGCTGGCCAGCTCCAGTTCGTTCTCGCGCAGCTTCAATTCAACCTTGGCCTGGGTCAGTTGCATCTCCGCCTCGCTGATCCGGGCCAGATGCTCCGGCTGGCTCTGCAAATATTCGTAGCGAGAGTTGAAGTCCTTTTCCGTGATGCTGGTGCTGGCGGTGCGCAGGATCTTTCCGGCTTCGTTGCCGGTGGATGGCAGGGTCTGCGGTTCGCCCACCTTCACGTCCAGCAGGCAATAGGCCTGAAGCTGGGACATATCCTTGCCAAACACAGACGGAGCCTTGGCCAGCAGGTCCTCCAGCGTTTCCAGCTGGGACCGGCGTGAAGACATTTCGGGTTCTTCCACGGATTTGATGCTGTAGGTGTATTCTGTTTGGATGTTGAAGGTTTCGCCGCTGCCGGCGGAAATGTCGTCCCAGAAGAGAAAGTAAGCTCCGGTGAGCAGACCGGCCACGCCCAGTACGATGAGGCTGATCAGCAGCGCGGGCGGGAATTTTTTGGGTTTGGGCGCCTCCTGCTGATAGAAGACCGGGGCCGGACGGGGATAGGTGCCGGACGGGGTTCCGGAAAAGGCGGCAACAACTGAGTTCCAGTCCAGTTCAGCGATCCCGCCCAGGGAAACTCTGTCGCCGGGACGGACCAACGCGCTGGTAACCCTCTGTCCGTTCACCTGGATGCCGTTTAGCGAGTTCTGGTCTGTGATCCGGTACTGCGAGCCCTCGCGGGTGATCACGGCGTGCAGCCGCGAGATGCGTTCGTGGTTCACAACGATGTCGTTTCCAGCGTCACGGCCGATCCGCAGCTGCCGGGAAGGGTTGACAGGTTTGCCGCAGACAACGCAGAAGCTGCTGTCCGCCTCGATCTCCGCTCCGCAATTGATGCACTTCATGGTTCTGATCTCTCCGTTTTGTGTGGTCAGGCTTTGTTCAGGCTGATGCCGTAGGGCCCCAGCAGGATGCGGCCGCGCAGGCGGGCAAAGCGTTCGGGTTTGTTGAAGAGTTGGTCGGCGTTGGCCGCGTCGTATTTTTTGTAGAGCTCGCGCGCGGCAGACCAGGTCTGGTCGTCCACCGGGGAAGTGCCGGAGGCGATGAATTTGCTTTCCCAGCCTTCTTTGGCCAGGTTGAATTTGCCGGAGGAGCGCAGCACGGCGATGGCCATCAAGGCGGTGATGTCTTCGGCTTTGAGGTTGGGCACATATTGATAAGCCAGCTTGGCATAGTCCAGATAGATGGTCTGGCCGGGAACGATGTAGATCACCTGGTTGGCTTCGGATTTGCCGATGAATTGGAGGTTTTTGGCCTGGGCGGTTTTATTGCTCATGGCGTTAAATGCTTCCAGATAGGGGTTTTGCGCCGCGTAAGGCCCCAGCCGGCTGGCGATGGTGGCTTCGTCCACCACCAGTTTGGGATCGATGGCCTTCTCAGGAGTCTCCTTGCCCTTGTTCTTCTGTTCCTCTTTGAGGCGTTTCTTTTCCTCTTTGGCCAGGCGTTTGGCCTCGGCCTTGGCCGCTTTCAGGGAATCGCGGGCCGCCGCCACTTCTGGAGAGGGCGGCACCTGGATGGACCTGGCATACCAGAACACGGCGCCCAGAAACACCATCAATGTGGCAATCAGGGCCAGAGGCGGCAGGATCTTTTTCTTGCGCGGGACGGGAAGCTCCTCGCTGAGCGTGAAGGGCGAGCATTGCTGCACCTGCACGATCTGGATGGTGATGTTGTCGCTTCCGCCGCGGTCGTTGGCCATTTCCACCAGGTTCTGGCAGGCGATCTGGGGTTCCTCTTCCATCTGCTGCTGCAGTTCGCTGTCTTTCACATACTCCGTGAGGCCGTCCGAGCAGAGCAGGAAAACGTCATCCTGCTGAAGGATGTGAGGCCCGGAGATGTCCGGCGCGAAGCTGGTGTGGCCGATGGCCTTGGTGATGAAATTGCGGCGGGGATGGGTGGCGGCCTGTTCCTGCGTGATGATGCCGCTTTCCACCATCATCTGCACTTCGGAGTGGTCTTTGGTGAGCTGAATGATCGAGCCGCCGCGGCTGAGGTATATCCGGCTGTCACCGCAGTGGGCGATGTAATAGCTAACGCCGTGGATCAGCAGCAGCACCAGCGTGGTGCCCATGCCCGTGAGCTCCGGCTCCAGCTCCACCCGCTCGTTGATCTTTTGCTGGGCGAAATCTATGCCCTGGGCAATCACGGTCAGCTCTTCGCCGGGAATGTAATTGGTCTCGAAATATTTGCGGATGCTCTCCACGGCCAGGCGCGACGCGACTTCGCCGCCCTCGTGGCCGCCCATGCCGTCACAGACCAGGAAAAGGTCGCCGAATTCGCCCTGAAAATGGCCAAAATAGTCTTCGTTCTTGGTGCGGGCCGGATTTCTGCCAATATCCGAGATGTTCGCGTTCCGAAGGCGGACGGTGTTCTTTTGCATAAGTCACTCCCTGCGTATTCAATTCTCCATGCGGAGGGGTTTTTCCATGTCAATTCACACGGCCACACATTCCGCAATATGTCAAGTTTTTATTTTGGCCGGGCCAGTTCTGGCGGCCTGAGCCCGGTTTAGCAGGCAGGGCAGGCTGGATAACGGCCATGGAGAGTAAGTAAAAACTTCAATTTGGCTCATCGAAAACTTCAAATGGCCATATCCTGGCAATAATCTACCGGCAACCATGAATTGCGCAAGGCATAGAGCGTTGCAATCAAAGCGTAATGTGAATACATCGTTATGGAGGGTTGTTTCCACGGGTTACGTCCAGGTGCTTTGATAAACTCCCATAACTGAAGTCTGTGATAATCCCAACACCTCTGGAATGGTCTGATTTAGTCGATGTCCAAGCCCGAAGCGATATCATTTTAACTGGCTCTCTTTCAAATCGGGTGGGTAAAGCCCAGATGCGGAATACGATAGCGTGAGGGTGAAGTGGCCGGGGACCCTGCGAAGAAGCGAAACGGTGCCCTCTGGCCATAAAGGCCATTTCCCGGGTCCCGGACGCGCCTCCCGCCTGATAGCCGCGTTTGATGCGATGATCAAGCGGGGAGCGTGGGAGGGGGATGGAAGCGAGCGCTCAAGGCGTGACTGACAGGACATAGAGGTGGGTAAGCATTTCTGTCGCCTCCAGGCTTTACCCACCCGGTTTGAAAAAGTGCCTTATAACTACGTACTAAATACTGCAATATCACCAAATGTCCAAGTGAGCTAAGTTAGAGGTTTTGAATGACTCTTTGCATCGGTAAAAGAGCTCTCTGTTGAGTCCCAAATGTTGGTGTAAATTCCAACTCATTGTTTCTCCGGTTGTTTGAGGGCATCTGATATCCCTCGTTACTCACAATCTATGTAAGGCCAAGCGACCAATTGCATTGTTTTCATCTTGTAGATCCAAGTCAAGTTCTTTTTCATAAATAATCTACCTTGCTGCG
>JAJBAV010000020.1 GCA_020532085.1 Candidatus Cloacimonadota bacterium
TCAATACCGGCACACCTGATACACTGGGTCTGTTCTTGCCTCCATATGACCTGGCAGGTAACTGGCGAATATGGAATGGTAGGATAGATATGGGTTGTTATGAATACGGTTCTGAGCATTGGGTAAGCAACGATGATCCAGTGGTGCCTGAGATTCCAGCAATAATACTTGTCGTATATCCCAATCCCTTCCAGACGTTTTCTAACATCAAAATATCTATACCGGTTGAATACAGCAACAAAATGACTGGCATAAGTGAAACGAGCATTGATATTTACAACATCAAAGGGCAGAAAGTTAGGGCATTTTCCTTTGACCCAAGAAGTTCCCTCGAACAGGTCATAGTGTGGGATGGTAAGGATCAAAATGGAAACAACTGCACCAGTGGTCTATACATTGTAAACCTCACAATAGCTGGTGAGCATATAGCAAACAGAAAAGTAACTTTGGTTAAATAGGGACATTGGCAGCCCGGGGCAGTGCTACAATTTCATCTATCCTGACCCTACACGTAAAAAGGGTGATACTAGATTTGCAAAAAGGGTGATACTAGATTTGCAAAAAGGGTGAAACAGATTTGCAAAAAGGGTGAAACAGATTTGCAAAAAGGGTGAAACAGATTTGCAAAAAGGGTGATACTGGAGTCTCACTAAAAACAGCGATTTGCATCGAAAGTGATACTATATGCAATTTCACTTGATACTTTATAGAAATCCCGTTGAATCCTGATGACGGCGTTCGTGTAGATTCCGCTTGACATTATTCCATCCTATCATATAAAATGGCATCGACTCTTATATATTTCTACAAGGAGGAACAATGAATATGGTGAAAGGCCTCACGATATGCTTAGCGCTGGTTTTGGGTGTTGTTGGATTGACCGCTCAAAACCCAGAATGGCAGTGGGCAGCTGTAGCTGGTGGATTAAACTCTGAAAAGAGTCATGATATAGCCACTGACAGCCAAGGAAATCAGTATATTACCGGATGTTTCCAAGGAACAGCCACTTTCGGCCCCTACACGCTTATATCCAGCGGTGAAAACGATATCTTTGCGGCCAAGCTAGACCCCACGGGAAACTGGCTTTGGGCTGTCAGGGCGGGCGGGATATCAAATGACTATAGTTATGGGATTGCCATAGATTGGGAGGGCAACGCCTATCTGACCGGGTATTTTCAGGCAAGCGCTGGATTTGGCTCTGACACACTAACATCTAGCGGATATAATGATATCTTCATTGCCAAACTGGCTCCAGCGGGAAACTGGCTCTGGGCTATAAGGTCGGGCGGGACTGGTAATGACTCAGGCAGAGGCATAACCGTGGATGATGAGGGCAACGCCTACCTAACTGGTTTTTTTCAGTCAAGCGTCGGTTTTGGCCCTTACACACTCACATCCAGCGGAGGATTTGATATCTTCATCGCCAAACTTGGTCCCAATGGCAACTGGCTATGGGCGTTTTGGGCTGGCGGTACAGGCGATAACTTTGGGCTGAGCATCGCCATTGACAACCAAGGCAACACATATCTGACTGGAGAATTTAATTACACAGCCACTTTCGGTGCGTACACCATCACAGCAAGCGGAGAATGGGATGTTTTTGCCGCCAAGCTAGACCCCGCAGGCAACTGGCTTTGGGCAGCCAAAGCGGGGGGAACTAGTTTTGACGCTGGGAATAGCGTCTCTGTTGATGGCTCGGGCAATGCCTACCTGACCGGTTATTTTTATGGCATAGCCACTTTTGGCGCTCATACCCTCATTTCAAACGGAGAGGGCGATATCTTCACCGCTAAGCTAGGCGAAGCAGGTAACTGGCTCTGGGCTGTGAGTGCGGGAGTGGTTGGATATTCTGATATAGGACAGGGTATCGCCGTGGATGGAGCGGGCAATGCATATCTGACGGGATATTTTTGGGACACAGCCACCTTCGGCGTGCACACCATAGCTTCATGCGGTGAAAACGATATCTTCATCGCCAAACTTGACCCCGACGGCTACTGGCTTTGGGTAGTGAGTGCCGGCGGAGAATACTGGGAAGAGGGTTTAGGCATTACCGTAGATGCAGCGGATAATGCATTCCTAACCGGTCATTTCTCTGGCGCAGTAAGCTTCGGAGCTACCACCCACATTTCAAACGGAGATCACGATATCTTTGTTGCCAAACTGAGCTTTCAAGCGGCAAGACCAAAACCACCGGAAAACCTCTACCTCTCAAGGTTGGGCAATGACATTCTGCTCAGCTGGGACGCGGTGAACCTGGATACCAACAACCAATCGCTGATTCCCGACGCCTATCTCGTCTATTCCAGCACTGATGCCGACCCTGATACTTTCAACTTTCTGGGTGAGGTCGTGTGCAATTCTTACACCCATATCGGCGCATTGACGGATTATATTGAGCATTTTTATAGAGTGGTTGCTGTTCAAAACTGAGAAAATAATTTAATATTGAAGAAAGTGTTTCGCCTTCACCCACTCCGGATATCCTGTCGGAGTGGTTCCCGCCGGCACGGTACAGATCATCCTGTTCCGGCAACCCTACGGAGATCTCAGCCATTTCGGCTTCACCGCGGAAGGTGAGCCCTGCCTCCCCGGCGATCATGTCATCGATCCGGAAGGATACACCGCCTTCAACCAACTGGTGGAGATCAACTCCGGCGCCTATGTGTTGTGGGGAAGGTCAGCCTACGGCGGATGCGGCTCCTCGCCAATGCTGTACCTGCAAAAAGTCTATCGCGCGCCCGGCAGCGGGGAAACTCCGGAACCAGAGCTCTTGCTGCCCCAAAGCATTTATCCCAACCCCTTCACCCACCAGGCATCCATCGAGCTCCTCAGCAACACCCCGACCCTGCGCCAGGTCAAAGTCAGAGTGTTCAATATCAGAGGGCAACTGGTGTCTGAAATCATCAGAGAAGACCTTTCCTTCGGCGTCAATTTGATCGATTGGGACGGTAAAGACACTCAGGGGCGCGATGCTGCCCCGGGCATTTACTTTTTCAGGGTCGATCCGGGCGCAGGCAAATCCCAGGTCCTGCGCGCCGCGCGGATCAAGTAACGCTGGCTTGGAGCCAGGCTGGCGTCGAGAAAGATGTGAACAGCGATGACTTCCAGGCCGGACTCACTGTCGTGATGTTTGGGTCATGCAATCTGAGTTTCCCTGTGAGGGCTTATATCTATACCGGGGGCAGGGTGCGATTGTCGCTCCGAAAGACATGCGATAGTCCTTGACAAAAATCCCGGGCTTGAGATAATGCGACTGATTCTCATTAAAGGATAACGCCATGGATGACCAAGTCGCTGTTTTTGAGCAGTTTCTGCTCCGCAAGGGGCTGAAGCTCACCACTCCCCGCCGGGAGATCCTGGACGCGGTGTTCAACCTGCACGAGCACTTCGACGCCGAGCAGCTGCACGCCTCGCTGAAAGACCTGAAGCGCCGGATCTCCCTGGCCACCATCTATCGCACCCTGCCCCTGCTGGCGGAGGCCGGCCTGATCCAACATTCGCTACGCTCATCCTCCCGTGATGTGTTTGAACACATCTACGGCCATCCCCGCCACATCCACTGGATCTGCTCCCGCTGCGGCTGGGTGCAGGAAACTCCCTTGGACAGACTGAACAAGTCATTGCAGCAGGAAGCCTCCAACCTGAAATTCCGCCTGGACGAGGTGAACATCCAGGTGCGGGGCCTCTGCTGGAAATGCCGTGAGAATGAGAATCAATAGGCCATGAGCAAAAACAACCCCGTCATCGCCCTCGCCGGCAACCCCAACGTGGGCAAAACCACGCTCTTCAACGCCCTCACCGGCTCACACCAGACCGTTGGCAACTGGCCGGGTGTGACCGTTGAACGCAAGGAGGGCTTTTTCCTGCGCGAAGGCCGGCGTTACGAGGTGATCGACCTGCCCGGGATCTATTCCCTGGCAGCCGGATCGCCGGACGAACTGGTGGCCCGCAACTTTCTGGTGCAGAAAAAACCGGATCTGGTGATCAACATCGTGGACGCCTCGAACCTGGAGCGCAACCTCTACCTCACCCTGCAGTTGATGGAACTGAAGGTCCCGCTTTTAATCGTGTTTTCGATGATGGACATCGCCGCCCAAAACGGGATCGAGGTGGACCTGGAGCATCTGAAGAGCCATCTCAACTGCCCCATCCAACCTCTGGTGCTCTCCCGCCGTTTCGATCCCAGCCAGCTTTTTGACAACATCGACGCCTGCCTGGGCAAGTCACCCCGGAAAGCCGACCTGCGCTACGACGAGGTGGTGGAAAAGCACCTCTACAACATTGGCAACTTCCTGCTGCGGCACAGCGACGGACCCGCCTGGCCGGCAGCCTGGAAGGAACTGCCCCTGGGCTGGACGGCGCTGAAGCTGCTGGAACGGGACCCCTGGTTCCACGCGGCCCTGCCCCCGGCCTGGTTCGATGAGGTGGACCGCGAGATCCGCGCCGTGGAAAAACACCGCAACCAATCCTCCGCCGCCGCCCTGGCCGATGACCGCTACGGCTTCATCCGCGGTTTGGTGAAAGACGTGGCGCGCCACAAGAGCAAAACCGGCTCCACTTTGTCGGACAAGATCGACCGTGTGGTGCTGAGCAGCGTTTGGGGCCTGCCGGTCTTTTTTGGCGTGATGTACCTGGTCTTCCTGCTTGCCGTGCGGGCCAGCGAGCCCCTGATCGGTTGGATCGGCGACGGCCTGAACTGGCTGCTGGTGGACAAAGGCGGGGCTCTTTTGCTGGCCTGGAACTTTCCCGTCTGGCTGAAATACTTCCTGGCCGACGCCATCGGCGGCGGGATCGCCACCATCGCCACTTTCATCCCGCCCATTTTCTTCATCTTTTTGTGCATTTCCCTGCTGGAAGACAGCGGCTACATGGCCCGCGCCGCTTTCATCGCGGACAAGTTCATGCGCCGGGTGGGGTTGCCCGGAAAGGCTTTCATCCCGCTGCTGGTGGGTTTTGGCTGCACCGTGCCGGCCATCATGGCCACCCGCACCCTGGAAAGCAGGAGGGACCGCATCTTCGCCTCGCTGCTCACCCCTTTCATGAGCTGCGGCGCCAAACTGCCGGTCTACACCTATCTGGGCCTGCTGTTCTTTCCCCGGAGGGCCGATCTGGCCATCTTCGGGCTCTATTTCTTCGGGGTGGTGATGGGCATGCTGTTCGCGCTGGCGCTGAAGAAAACCCTCTTCAAGACCCAACCGGGCAACTTCGTGATGGAACTGCCGCCCTATCATCTGCCCACAGTGAACGCCATTGGCATGCACACCTGGCACCGCCTGAAAGACTTCATCCTGCGCGCCGGGCAAACCATCCTGCTGGTGACCGTGATCATCACCCTGCTGCAGGCTTTCGTGATTCCGGTGAACGGTGCGCAGGCCAGCGTTTTGGAACTGGGCGGAAAGCTGCTCACCCCGCTGCTGAGGCCGATGGGCATAGCCGCGGATAACTGGCAGGCCACGGTGGCCCTGATCTCCGGGCTGTTCGCCAAGGAAGCCATCGTGGGCACCCTGCAAAGCCTCTATCCTGATCCAGCCGCCATCCCCGGCACGTTCGGCGGCACAGCTTCCGGGATCGCTTTCCTGATCTTCATTCTCCTCTATTCGCCCTGCGCCGCCTCCCTGGCCGCCCTGCACAAGGAACACGGCTGGCGCTGGAGCCTCTTCACCTTCGGCTATCTCACGCTGCTGGCCTGGATCGTGGCCACCATCGCCTTCCAACTGCTGGCCTTCAATCCACAGTCCTGGCTTTGGCTGGGCCTCTGCCTCCTGTTGGCGGTGGCCTTTGTGGCCAGCCTCAAACTAATGGGAAGAAAACATGCTATCGAGACGTGACCGCGTTCGCCTCCGCCAGTTCGGCCGCAGATTCGGAGGCCGCCACAAAGCCTGCCATTGCCTCAGCGGCGATTGCATCAGCCTGGCCGACCTCAGCACCGGCAAAGAAGCCCTGATCACCTGCAACAACGACATCAAAACCATCGAACGCGGGCTCTACCACGGTAAAAGAGTGATCGCCCAGCGCAACGAGCCCGGGGAACCCAACATCGTGATAGCCGTGGGGGACGCCCGCTATGTGCTGGACCGCCGGGTGGCCGGAATGATCCGGGTGCGCGTGGTTTGAGACTTTCAGGCGCGGGTATTATCACAGTGATGGGAAGACGCGGAGACACCGGGAAAAGGGGGTTGAACGCAGAGATAAGCAGAGCAAGGGCAGGGGCAAAGCAGAGTTTTGTAAACGAAAATGAGGGAAGGGATGGGCCCGCATTTGGGCTCCCAACCCCACGGTAGAATCGACTTTATCCCTTTTTCTCTTTATCTCTCTATCTCTTAATCTCCAAGCCTCTGTGTAAAAATTACTCTCCCCCTCCGAAAATGATTGACAGGATCGTGGACTTTATTTAAACGAACCGCAAACATAAACCTCTGGGAGGAGAGATGAACAACGAAGAGATCCGCCGCGAGGCGAGAGAATTTCTCAAGGACAAATGGCTGAACCTGGCCTTGGTTTGGCTGATCTTCGGAGCGGTGCTATCGCTGGTCCCGGCCACTTTGGGGATCGGCGGGATCGTGGCCTTGATCGTGGGTGGACCCCTGATGCTGGGTATTTCCCGGATCTTTCTGAAGCTGTGGCACCGGCAGGACTTTCAGATCGAGGAAATGTTCCAGGGCTTCAACGATTTTTCCCGTTCGCTGGTGGCCTATCTGCTGATGTGCCTCTACGTTTTCCTTTGGTCCCTGCTGCTGGTTGTGCCCGGGATCATCGCCGCCATCAGTTATTCGATGACCTTCTTCATCATGGCCGAGGACCCCAAGATCGAGGCCCAGGAAGCCCTGCGCAAGAGCAAGGAGATGATGGAGGGGCACAAATCCGAATATTTCTCGCTGCTGTTCTCGTTCATCGGTTGGTTTCTGCTGGCCTGCCTGACCTGGGGCCTGGGATTTTTGCTGCTCTCTTCTTATACCACCATGGCCAGCACCATCTTTTACCAACGCCTCAAAGGCCAGGTTCAGCAAGCAGCATACAGTCAGCCAGAAGTTCCCGCGGCCAGTCCGCCTGAACCGATGTGAACAGCACCCAGGCAATAATTGAGGCCATCCTTGCCGTTCCCGCCGGCAGGGTGGCCAGTTACGCGCAAATCGCCGCGGAAGCTGGGATCCCCCGTGGGGCCAGACAGGTGTCCCGGGTGCTGCATTCCTGTTCGGACAGGCATGATCTGCCGTGGTGGAGGATCGTGCGCTCATCCGGCGAGATCGCCCTTCCCCCGGAGGCCGGAGGCAGCCTGCAAAAGGAATTGCTGCTGGGCGAGGGTGTCTTGTTCAGATCAACTTGGGTGGTCGATCTCAATCGCTGCGGAGATCAGCCAGCCAAAAACATTTGACAGTTAAAGCTGTTGCGTCATTTGGCCAGGCCGCCACAAACCGCAGAAAGGCCACCTTAGGGTTGCGGATCCTGGGATCATGCTGGACTAGCTGGCCCGAAGCGCAGGTCCAGCAGTTGGCCGCAGCTAGCCCACTCAAGGCGTTGCGGACTGAAGATGATGAAGACCGGCTTCAGCCACTTGGGATAATCCAGCAGCCGGGGACTGAAACGTTCCATGCGGAAACGGGCCACCGCTTTGTCGATGTGGAAGCCGGTGTTGGCCTTGCCTGGGCTGAGTATCTGTAGTAGTCTCCCTGCATTCTTGTTTTCCACGCTTAGGTGCCGCATGGATTCCCAGAGCCGCACATCTTCCCTCCCCGCGTCCAGGCTCTGCCAGCGGTTCGCGTCGAGGGGAAGGTGCACCCGGCAATTCTCCACTTTACCCCCTGGGGCAAAAAAGCCCATCAGCGGAATGCTCTCGAAGTTTGCAAAACCAGTTCCGGAGACCACTTCCGCGGTGATGACGAGCAAAGGCAGCCCGGGCAGGGTGAGATAATAGTGGCGGAAACACAAGCTTTTGAGCGGCTTGTAGTTTTCGATCCGAGTTTCATAGACCAGCCCCATCCAGGTATTGCCGTGCTGATCGTTCACCGCGGCGGCGCCCAAGCTGTGTTTTTCCTTGCGCAGTTCGGCCAGCGAGATCCCTGCCGGACGCGCGTGCAGGCCGCCGGGATAAGGGTTGTAATGCGATTTGGCCTGGTATTCCGGCCAGGCCTGGTCCAGCCACTCCCCGTCTTCACTCTCCAGCGACAGCAGTACCGGCAGATCAGAATCCACCGCCGCGCCCAGCTTCAGAACTCCATTATCCGCCCGCAGCCAATCTCCTTCTTTCCTGATCTTCACCTCCCCGCGGGGACGCAGGAGGATTTGCCTTCGGTACAGGTGGTACAGCGGCAGGGCGGCGTCACAGCAAAGCTCAAGCAGCGGAGCGTCCGGCTGTTCCAATACATCCCAGCTCACGCCGCGCTGGCCTGTCCCCTGCTCCAGAACCTTTACCTCCCTGAGGTCCAGCCCATTAAGGCTCAAGCTGAACGACCCACCCAGATCGCGGTCCTGGCGCCAAAGCAGTTCCACGCTGAAAGGACCGGTCAAAACGGGATTCCCCGAGTTGGCCAGCAGTTCCAAAGAAGTATGGGCCGCTTCGTAGGGCACATAGCATCCCCGGGCGTAATCCCGCAGTTGCAGGGCGTTTTGGAACTGGTTCAGGAAGAAGCGGATGGGCTGGCTTTCCAGTTCACCGGCCCGGAGCATGGCGCTGAGATCCAGGTCCCAGGCCAGATACCAGTTCTGAACCCTCACATGCAGGGCCGGATCCCAAACCAAGCCGGTGGTGATGCCGGCCCGGCCGTAAAAGATGAAGTTGCCGGTCACGCGGTTTTCCGGGAGCCATTCCAGTTCCGCTTCTATCTGATCGCGTTCCAGGCTGTGCAGTTCATCCCCGTGCTCATAGGTGATGAAGCTGCTGTTTGGCATCACCCGAAAGCGCAGGGTGGTTTTGGCGTTCTCAGGAAGGCTGATGATCCGGACCCAACATTCCAGCATACCTGAAGGGTGTAGCCGGTGGATGAGGGCGAATTCCGCCCCCGGAAAATCCTGGCTGCGATAGCGCAGCGTGATCTGATTGGCCTCTTGAAGTTCCTCCAGAACCACCTCCACGGGGTCGAGATGTTCCAGCTCTTCGGAGAAAGGCTCGCCAAGCATCGGGACTGGGAAGTGGCAATATTCGCCGAACACCGTGGAGAAGCTGGCGCGGTTTTTGCCTTGCCTGCTGCCCACCGTGAGGATGTGCGGGCCGTTGATGAGGGCGTGAAAGCCATCCATTGTTTTCTGGTCGCGCCCCGCGAATGACCTCAACATGGCCTCGCAGCGTTTTACGTATCTCACTTCCCGGCCTTTTTCTGGCCTGGCGATCACTCGCACCGTGGGGGTCCAGAGGCAGCCGCGGGAGCAGCTGATCCGCAGGGGCACACTTGCCCTGGCCTGGGCCGTGAGGCTGATCAGCCGCCGGTTTTCAGCCAGGGTGGCCGGTTCCTGAGGCAGGAACTCTAGCTCGAATTCGGCGGCCGTATCAAACTGGTTCTGAATATTGAGGTTAAGAACGTACTCCCGGCCGGGCATGAGCAGGTTCGCTTCGGTGAACATGGACAGGGTGAGCGGATACTGGCTCTTGAGCCCAGTTTTCATTTCCACGGCTTGTCCCCCCAGGGTCAGCAGCGTCCTAACTCCCGGCAGTGTCTGCCATTCATCGTCTCCGGGCTGGGGCTCCGAAAGGCTGAATCCCGCTTCCCAGGTGGCCTCTTTTACCAGTACAAAGCTGTGGCTTGCAATAAAATTCACATTGCCGTCATCCCGGCCTTCGATCTGCACCGGGATCGGTTTTCTGGAGCGGTTGGTGATTTCAAAGCATACCCTGTGCTCACTCCCGAAGACAGGTCGGGCCTGATCTACCCTGCATTCCACCGCGATCTCCTCCGTGGTAAAGGCCGTGATCCCGCGTCCGGTCTTCTCAAAGCTGATCGCCAGCTGGCGTCCGTCCTTTACCCAGAGATAGTCATAGAATTCAAATCCGTTGGCCTCCCTGCCGTCGGGAGCGATGGTCAGGTCGCGCTTCAGGTCGTCGTACCAATGGAAAAACGTGAACCAAGGCTTGAAATACCCGCTGTTCATGATCCCCGGCAGAAAATTCATCAGATGGGTGGCCTGGGTTTCCATCCGTTCCCAGAAAAAGCCGCATTTCTTGTAGAGCGGCACAGCCTTGGTGTTGCCCGGCCAAGTGAACAGGTCGAGACGCTGATAACCCAGTTCCACAGACCGCTCCACGCATTTATGCAGCAGAACTTTGCCGATCCCCTGACCATGCCAGGCCGGATCCACCGAGATCAGCTCCACATAGGCCACACCATCCTCCATGGAGTACTTGGTCAGCTTGGCGTAGCCGATCACTTCTCCGCCGGCCAGGGCCAGCCAGAGATTCAGATAGGGGGAATCCCGCTCTTCCTGCAACACTTTGGTTTCGCTGCTGTTCCAAACCCGGCCGTTCCAACCATCGCCGCTGCGGTTCCACATCGCCGCCACGGCTTTGGCAAAGCGGGGATCATACTCGGTGTAAACTACCTGTGCCACTATTTCTCCTGTTGGGGTGAGTTGTCCCTGTTTGCGTCGCAAGGGGAATATGTCAAGCATAAATTGGGATTTATACCGATGGCGGGAGTTCATCACCGGTATTGAGGAGAATAAATATGTTGACAGCTATGGAACCCGCGTATTTTTACAGCATCCTGAACCCAAGGAGTCAAAATGCGAGCTTTACTAAGTTTTGCCTGCTTTCTGGCGCTTGTTGCATCCGCCAGCATTCTCACAGCCCAAACCCCCCAATGGCTTTGGGCCTACCAGATGGAAGCTCCCATCAACATCCTGCCCTACGCCACGGCTACCGACGGTTCCGGCAACTGCTTTGTGACCGGCTGGTTCAGCGGCAACGCCGTTTTTGGCTCAGTCACCCTGGAGTGCGCCGGAGGCGATGACATCTTCCTGGCCAAATACTCTCCCTCCGGTGAACTGCTCTGGGCCACGCGGGGCGGGGGGCCCGGCGGCGATGAGTCTTTTGGGATCACAGCAGATGACGCCGGCAACGTGTGGATCACCGGTTATGCCGGGGATGGCGCGGTTTTTGGTTCCACCACCCTTTCCGGAGGGAGCGGCTTCATTTTCGTGGCCAAAGCAAACCCCAACGGAACCTGGCTTTGGGCGAACAAAAACGGCGACACCGGAGCCTACGGCGACGACCGCGGACATGCCATAACTGCCGATCCGCAGGGCAACTCCTATATTACAGGCTACATTAAGGGCAATGCCATCTTTGGTGATACGATCCTGAACACTCTCAGTGGCGATGAGCCGGCAGCTTTCGTTGCCAAGCTGGACTCTTCAGGCGAATGGGTTTGGTCCTATCCAACCTTCGGAATCACCTACGGCGACAGATCCTGGGGCCACGGCATTGACGTGGATGGCTTTGGAGATCTGGTGATCGCGGGTCTGTTCATGGGCCAGATGGCGGTGGGAAGCACCCAACTGGCCAGCGATGGACTGGACGCCTTTGTGGCAAAATTCAGCGGCCAGTCCTGGTCCTGGGCCAGGAAAGCCGGAGGGGGCATGTCTGACAAGGCTTGGGCTGTGGCCGCGGATAACGCTGGCAACTGCTATGTGGCTGGATGTTTCACTGTTTCCGCCAGTTTTGGCCCCATTACCCTTACCAGCAGTGACGCGGGAGGGGACGGTTTCGTGGGTAAACTTGATCAGTCCGGCTCCTGGCTGTGGGTGGCCCAGGCAGGAGGCGCTGGCTCACAAGACCTGCGCGGCATCGCCCTCGGGGGTGAAGGAAATGTCTGCGTGGGCGGCTACTATAGCGATCCGACCATTTGCGGAAGCCACGTGTTGCCAAGCTCTGCCGGAGGTTTTGATTGCCTTGCCGCAAAGTTGGATCCGGCAGGGAATTTCATCTGGGCTTTGGGCGCGGGAGGCGGAGGCGAGGACTGGACCCAGGGGATTTCCTGTGACACTGAGGGCAACAGCTTTCCCGTTGGCAGGTTCGGCACCGCGGCTGTATTCGGAGGCAACAGCCTCTACCAAATCATTGGACCATACGGTGGATTTGTAGCCAAGGCTTCTTCCGGCGGATCTTTCAGCGACGATCAACAGGTGCCGGAAGCGGCTGGACCGCGCCTGAGCGTGTGGCCCAATCCTTTGCTTATGGGAGACACTGCTGTGCTGAAAGCGGATCTGCCGGAAGACGAATCAGCTTCGGTAAGCATACATAACCTGCGGGGCCAACTGCTGAAAGTTTGGGATTTTAGCGCTGGAACCAGTGAAGCAGTCTTTAACACTGCCGGTCTACCGACCGGTATCTACCTCTGCCGCTTAAAATCAGCTGGCGCGGTCCGGGTGGCCAAGCTGGTGATCATGCCTTGAGACTCTTGTTGACACGGGTTTAGGATTTCCCTCCGGCCAGAACAGGCCGGCCAGATACGCCGTGGGGATAACTCCGCTAGATCTCCAGCCCTGTCTCCAGCCTGATGAAGCTGCGGTGAGCGG
This sequence comes from Candidatus Cloacimonadota bacterium, assembly GCA_020532085.1. Taxonomy (NCBI): domain Bacteria; kingdom Pseudomonadati; phylum Candidatus Cloacimonadota; species Candidatus Cloacimonadota bacterium. The sequence goes on from JAJBAV010000020.1 coordinate 12,508, forward strand.
CAAAGGCGATGGGCGGCAGTTCTTTCAGGGGATGGAACACGGCCTCCTCAGCATCATCTCCGGCCTGCAGTTTTCCCCCGGTCACTTGCATCCGGAAACCCAGGCTCAGCACGCGCTCGTAGATGGGGCTGTAGCCGTAGTACCAAGCGATGAAGCGCTCCACCTCACCCTCCAGCCCGGTTTCTTCCTTCAGTTCAGCCACGGCGTTCTCTTCGGGCGTAAGATATATCTCCATATAGCCGCTGGGCAGGGCCCACATTCCCGCCCTGGGAGGGAGTTTCCGCTTCACCAACAGCAGTTCCCCGGCCGCGTTGAGCACCAGGACGGCCACAGCGGGGATGGGATTCTTGTATTGCACCCGGCCGCAAGCTTCGCAGACCAGGCGGGCTTTGCCCTCGTGGTCCTCCCTGGGAACCAGCCGGCCTCCGCAGCCTTGGCAGAACTTCACTTCGGGGTATTGGGGTTCTTCATGTTCAAGCATGAGACCAGGCTGGCCATCCGCTCCGGCCTGTCAACCCCTTTGTGCGCGGCATCCGCTCCGGGCCCCAATCGAGGGCAGTATCGTGCGGGGGTTGAACTTTTCCCTTGACAGGATTTCGACGCGTTCCCACATAGGAATCATTACTATTCAGGATGCGTCATGATTGCCAAACAGATATTTGCCGAACGCTTGGAAAGCTTTCTGGCCAAGGCGAAGGAACGCGGCGTACGGGTTACGCCCCAGCGCCTGGCCATCCACCGGATCGTGGCTTCCAGCGAAGACCATCCCGGGGCGGAGGAGGTGCACAAAAAACTTCGCCGCCGCTTTCCCACCGTCTCGCTGGACACGGTCTACCGCACCCTCCGTTTGTTGGAGGAACTGGAACTGGTAAGCGCGGTACACCCTCACCACGATACTCAGCGTTTCGACGCCAACACCAGGCCACACCACCATTTCATCTGCCTCCGCTGCGAACTGATCCGCGACTTCACGAACCCCAGACTCAGCGCCCTCTCCATTCCCTCCGAAAGCCTGGCCTTTGGCCTGCCCCGGGACCTGAGTGTGGAGGTGCGCGGCGTTTGCAACAACTGCTTGAACAAACCAGGCAAGAACCGTAAAAACTAATAAGGAGCACATCCATGGACGACAAGAAGAAAAAACTCACCCACGTCTCCGGCGCCCCGGTGCCGAACAACAACGACATCCTCACCGCCGGAAAGCGCGGACCGCTGCTGATGCAGGACGTCTGGCTGGTGGAAAAACTGGCCCATTTCGACCGCGAGGTGATCCCCGAACGCCGCATGCACGCCAAAGGCTCCGGCGCTTACGGCACTTTCACCGTAACCCACGACATCACCAAGTACACCAAGGCGAAGATTTTCTCCGAGATCGGGAAGCAGACCGAGTGCTTCGTGCGCTTCTCCACCGTGGCCGGAGAACGCGGCGCCGCCGACGCCGAGCGCGACATCCGCGGCTTCGCCCTCAAGCTCTACACCGAAGAGGGAAACTGGGACATCGTGGGCAACAACACCCCGGTCTTCTTTTTCCGCGATCCCCTGCGCTTTCCCGGGCTCAACCACGCCGTGAAGCGCGATCCCAAGACCAACTTGCGCAGCGCCACCAACAACTGGGACTTCTGGAGTTCGCTGCCGGAGGCCATCCATCAGGTCACCATCACCATGAGCGACCGCGGCATCCCTCTCTCTTACAGGCACATGAACGGTTACGGCTGCCACACCTTCGCCATGTATGACAGGGACAACCACCGCGTCTGGGTGAAATTCCACTTCAAAACCCAACAAGGCATTAAAAACCTCACCGACGCCGAGGCTGAAGAACTTGTCGGGAAAGACCGCGAAAGCCATCAGCGCGACCTCTTTGAAGCCATCCAAAAAGGCGATTTTCCCCGCTGGACCCTGTCCATCCAGGTGATGACCGAAGAAGAGGCCAACGCTCTGCCTTACAATCCTTTCGATGTCACCAAGGTCTGGTCCAAAAAGCAGTGGCCCCTCATCGAGGTGGGCGTGCTGGAACTGAACAAAAACCCCGAAAACTATTTCCAGGATGTGGAACAGGCCGCCTTCACCCCGGCCAACATCATCCCCGGCATCGGCTATTCACCCGACCGCATGCTGCAGGCCAGGCTCTTTTCCTACGGCGACGCCCAACGCTACCGTCTGGGCATCAACCACCACCAGATCCCCGTGAACAAAGCCCGCTGCGAGGTGAACGCCTTCCACCGCGACGGCGCCATGCGCCTGGACGGAAACTACGGCGCCACCAGGGGTTATGATCCCAATTCCTATGGCGAATGGCAGGACCAGCCGAACTTCTCCGAGCCGCCCTTCCCGCTGGAAGGCGACGCCGACCGCTACAATTTCCATGAGGATGATAACGATTATTACAGCCAGCCCCGGGCCCTCTTCCATCTGATGAGCGCGGAGCAGAAACAGGTGCTGTTCGACAACACCATGCGCAACCTGGGCGACGCTCCCCGGGAGATCAAGGTCCGCCACATCATCAACTGCTGGAAGGTTGATTCCGCCTACGGCGAAGGGGTTGCCAAAGCCTGCGGCATAGCCATGGACGAAATCCCCGTTCAATAATCGGATACAGAACCACAGCCACCGGATCCGGTCCTTCCGGATCCGGTATTTTATTTATTATTGGGGAACGAAAATTGCTTGTTCTGCGGTAACTGCTTGAGAAACAAGCAAAAGGAGTGAGCCATGAACAAGAGCTTCATGATTCTGTTTTTAGGCCTCACCGTGGCCCTGGGCGCTTTCGAGATCTTTCCTTACGCCCTGGAGGTCGAGGGCATCGAGCACGTAAATCTGGAACAAAACCCCCTGGTTTTGGGCAACTGCGTGGGAGACCAATCCTACCTCCAACTGAACAGTGGCACCGGTTGGGTGCAGTATCCCTCTTACCTGAAGGGCGTGCCCATCACCGGATCCTGTTTGCTGAACGACAGCACCCTGATGCTGGCCATGGGCGCCGGCTTCTGGAGCGACGGGGTTTACAACTTCGATCTGAACAACCACAGCTGGCAGCTGAACGAATGGTTCTACCGCCCCAATTTCCTGCTCAGATACCCCGGCAACGGCAATTTCTATGTGGGTGACGACACCGGCCTGCTCTTTTCCACCGACGGCGCCGACTGGAACTGGGTCTACACCATCGGCAAGTATGAATGCAACAGCCTGGCCTGGCACGGAGAACACCTGGTCACCAACATTGGCAACGGCGTCTGGTACTCCGCGGATTCCGGCCAGAGCTGGCAAATGAGCCCGATGACGTTGCTTAAGGGATTCCGCTTCACCGATCAGGGCATCCTCTACGGGTTGATGAATGACGGCTCGGATTCCGACGGCCTCTGGCGCTCCCTGGATTATGGCGCCACCTGGAACGTGGTCTTCTACACCACCGGGCTCAACCAGATCGGTCCGGACTTCGCTGGCTACCTGCCCCTGGGCTGGGGCCAGCCGAACGAAAACGGACTGTTTTTGGAATTGAAGGCTCCCGACGACAGCCTCATCTCCATGTCGCATCCCGTGCTGCATTATCCCGTCTGGGCTCTGGAGGTCTTTCCCCTGGTGAACACGCCCTCTTTCTACGTCCTCAATTTGGCCGGGATCTATTTCCTGACCGGGTTTTCGCCCGTGGAGGCCGATGACCCTGCCGTCCCCCCGGTTTCAGGCTGGAGCGCCACCCTTTTTCCCAATCCCGCCAAAAGCTGGACGGAACTGAGTTTCAACGCCACCATCCCCCGCGGCACCGATATCAGCCTCTATGACCTCAAAGGCCGCAAGATCGCCAACCTTAAACTACAGCAGACCGGCTCCGCCAGGCTGCGCCTCGAGCTTCCCAAGCTCCCCGGCGGCATCTACCTGCTGAAGATCCGGGCGCAAGGACAGGCCCAAACCCTGAGGCTGGTGATGGCACATTGATTCCGGTCCAAGTTCGAGAGGATCTTGAGGGCTTCTCCGCGCTTTTTTTCCGGGCGGGTCCAAAGGAACCCAAGCAGGAAAATCATTGACATTTTCACGCGGCCCCCTGAGCTTGCGTTCATAAGGTAAATATTCAGGGAGTTTGAACATGGCTATATCTCAGACACCTTTGAGGAATCTTTTCACCTATATCAGGGACCTCTATGACGTCGCCGGCCTGTATGGCGATTTTTTGGCGGAACAGGGCAATCCCAAGCAGTTCGGGATGAACGCCTGGACCCTGCAGGAGTTGATCCAGCTTCACGCCGAGAGCCAGGGTAAGTATGCCAAGTACTTTTCCGTCCGCTTTGGCGAAGGTGAGGAAGATCCCGCCTCAAAGCCGGCCAAAAAGGGCAAATCCAGTCATGAACAAACATCCAACACCAACGTCCTGCTTTCCATCAGCAAACCCGAGCTGAATCCGGAACCCCTGCCCGATCCCCGCCTTTCCCCCTGGCTCACTCTCACTCCCAGGCACAACGACATGCCCCTGCTGAACTATCTGGACAAGATCCCCCTGACTAAAGGAAAGAAGACCGCTCCGCCGGTGCCGTCGCCAGGCCCGCGCGTGATCCTCACCCAGGAAGACGCCTGGGAAGACGACGAGGCCCCCGTCGCCACCACGGAACCAAGTCCCGATGCAGAATGGGACTACTTTTCCAATCATCCGGAGCTTAAAAAGCCCTTCGAAGCTTATAAGAAGGCCTACGAAGCGCACTGGCAGGCCAACCGCCTGCCCCTCCAACTGGCCGCCCTCTATGACAGCCTCCACACCCTCTATTACGAGGTGAAAGGAAGCTCCCGGCTGGAACTGGCCCTGTCTTTTGGCTTGGTGGCCATGAAGATGGGGGCTGTGCGCTACCGCAACTATCTCTACCAGGTTCCCCTGATCATGGAACTCAAAAAGGGCAACATCCAGATCTCGCTCGACGCCGTCACCGCCGGGGTCACCTGCGACGCGCATTTCCTGCCCTATCTGAAGGACCTCCATCCCAAGGACAGCCCCGCCAGCATCGAAAAACGCAAGGAGGAAATCCTCTCCGCCGTAAGCGCCTTCAACAGCGGCATCCACCTCCTCAGCTTCTATCCGGAGGACATGCACACCGAATTTTTCGACCCTGCCCTGCTCACCCTGGATTCCTTCCCCTCCAAAACGGTGAAGTTCTTTTTGGGCGACAAACTCACGGAGGGCAAGGAACCGCTAAAGGAAGGTGAAAGGCTGGATTACGCTTTTCACGACGAGATCCCCGAAAAAAACCTGGTCTTCAGCTTTTCCCCCGTGATCCAGACCCGGATCATGGAGGTGAACACCCTCATCTACCGCGACGCCAGCAACATCATCAAGGAGATCGACCGCCTGGAAGCCGCCAAAAACACCGCCGCCATTCCCAACCTCTTCAAAAAAATGTTCGTGGTGGGAGACGGCTCCTTCCCGGAGGCACAGCCGCCCCAGAGCCTCCAGGGTGAGTTGCATTTTCCCAAACCATACAACAAGGAGCAACTGCGCATCATTGAGCGCATCGCCACCGAAGACGCCCTGGTGGTGGAAGGCCCTCCCGGAACGGGAAAAAGCCACACCATTGCCAACATCGTGGCCCACAGCGTGGCCAACGGGCTGAACATCCTGGTGGTCTCCCAAAACGCCAAGGCCCTCACCGTGATCCGGAACCAGATCCCGGAATCCATCCGCGACCTCTCCGTGGCCGTGCTCAACGAAGGCCGCAGCGACGAAATGCTCAAGAACTCCGTGGGCTCCATCATCGCCAACATGAGCAGGGAATATGGCGACAAAACCCTGAATCTGCTCGTGGACGCTCAGGAACAGGTTTTCCAAAAGTACTCCGAGATGAAGGACCAGATCAACCGCAAGATCGCCGCCAACAACCAGGAATTCCGCCTCACGGACCCCGAACGGGGGCTGGATGTCTGCAAGCCGGCCCACCTTTGGGCGATGGAATTCATCGAGGCCGATCCCGCCGGCCTGCCGGTGCTGGACAAGATCCATTACCAGCAGGACACCACCGGCCTGCCGGAGAAGCTGCTGCAGCTTTACAGCCTGGCTTCCGCGGTCAGGGCGGAGGACTTCGCCCTCTCCGGCCACAAATATCTGCCCGTGGACAGCCTTCTGGATCCTGAAACCGTGGCCTCCATGTTTTTGGAAGCCGAGGAACTGGCCAAGGCGATCGACCGTTCCCTGTATGATGGCTACGATCCCTTCCTGGCCCCGCCCGAATTTTTCCAGCAGCTGGACCAGGCAGAGCTGGCCCTCAAAAAGTTCGCCGGCGGCCCCGGCCAGCTCATCCTCTCCTCCGGTGGCTTCAACCCCATTCTGCTGGAAGCCTTGCTGGGCAGTTGCGCGGAGGATTTCCGGTTTGTGGAGGAGGCCGAAAGCCAGCTGGTGAGCCACGTGTTTGAGCTCGGACCCATCGAGGCTGTGGAGCCAGAGGACCTGCTGGAGGTGATAGACAAGCTGATCGAGCAGAAATCCGGCGGGAAAAACGATCTTAAGGACTGGTTCTCGCACCGGATCATGGGCATCAAGAAGCATGTCGGCGATTGCCGGATAGACGGCAGCAAGGTGGATGAGCTGCACGAGCTTAAAAACCTGCGCACCCACCTGCAGATGAAGGGGAAGGCTGCCCTGCTGGTGCAAAAATACAACCAGTTGCTGCGCGAGAACTTCAAGGTGAAACACAGCTTCTCCAGCTACAAGGATTATCTCTTTCTCCAATCCTTGCGTGAATACTACCTCACCTGGACCTGCCTGAACGAAACCCTCCGGGCCCTGCGTGCCCCCTCCCTGGACCTTTGGGTGGATCCCGAAGGAGATCAGCTGCCCTGGCTGAAAGGCCTCAAGGCGTTTCAGGAACTCCTCGCCGCCGAAAACGCCCTGCAGGATTACCACGCCGAACTCAGCCTGGACAGGCTCTATCATCCCCAACTGGCCGAACTGGCCGGGGCCGTGCGCAAAAGAAGCTACGCTGAATACCGTGATGCCTACGCGGAATATCAGAAGCTGATGTCGCGCGTCTATACCATGAAATCCTTCGACGACCTCTACAACGATCTTTTCCAAAAGCTCCCCCTCACCGTTCAGCATTGCCGCGACCTCGCCCAGCGCGAACAACGCCTGGAGATCAGCCGGGAAGCCATCGACGCGGCCCTGTGGTATCGCAAGGAGCAATCCGTGCTGGATACCGTCACCCCCTATGTGTCCGGCCTGGACGAGGACCTGGAGCGGATGCACCATCTGCGGGCGGACCTCTTTCACAAGACCACGGAGCTGATCGCCTTCAAAGCCTGGAAAAGCCTCCAGCAAAAGGTGACCGAAGAGCAAAAGGCCGCCCTCACCGCCTGGCTGATCGCCCTCAACGACGCCGGCCGCGGTTACGGCAAAAACCACGCCCTCAACCTCCGCGAGGCGGCCAAACACATGCGCCGCGCCCGCCAGGCCGTGCCCGTCTGGATCATGACCATCCGCGCCGCCATCACCTTCTTCTCCGACGCCGCCCCCGCCCAATTCGACCTCCTCATCATGGACGAAGCCAGCCAGTGCGACATCAGTTCCTACAACCTCATCTTCCGCTCCCGCCGCTCCATCATCGTGGGCGATCCCAACCAGACCGCCGTGGTCGTGGATTCCAACCAGTTCTCCAAAGCCCGCGTCGGTGACCTCCTCGAGCGCCATTTCCCCGGCTACGACTTCCGCCAGACCCTCAACGTTACCGAATCCGACAACAGCATCTACTCCATGTGCCGCGTCACCTACCCCAACTACATCAGCCTGGTGGAGCACTTCCGCTGCCTGCCGGAGATCATCGCCTTCTCGAACCAGAATTTCTATGCCGGCCGCATCATCCCCCTGCGCACCAACAACCTCAGGAACCTCGGCGCGCCGGTGGAACTCATTTATGTGGAGGACGATCCCAAGGACCTCAGAAAGATCCGCGTGGCCGAGCGGGTGACCAGCGAGATCGAACGCCTGATCGAAAGATTTGAAAACAAGGAGATCCCCTTCCTGCCCACAGTGGGCATCCTAACCTTGGACAGCACCAAGGTCCAGCACCGCAACGCCCTGATCCGCGCCCTCGCCTCCAGTGATGCCGTCAAGAGCCACGAAGACGAACTCAAACTGCTGGTGGGAACTTCACGCGAATTCCAGGGCGACGAGCGCCAGATCATCTTCCTCACCATCGCCGCCTCGCCCCGGGTGGTGGAAAAAGAAGGCGAACTGGAATTCTCCGCCCCCGTGGTGGCTGAAAGCGAGGCCATGAAACGCATCTACAACGTGGCTGCCAGCCGCGCCATCTACCGCAGCGTGATCGTCCACAGCCTCCCCCCGGAAGCCGTGGCCAAAATGAAGGAGGACAACCTCCGCCGCCGCCTGATGGACCACTACGGAGGCCTCAGCGCCAGGGAAAAGCCCCGCGACACCAGCCCGGAAGCCCTTCTCAGCCAGACCGACGCCAACCTCGGCGATTTCGGCCGCCAGGTCTGCCAGGCCCTCTGCGGGAACGGATTCCGGGAGGAGCTCATCCCCCAGTTCAAGATCGGGAACTACACCCTCGATTTCGCCATCTGCCAGGGCGACGTCAAGATCGCCATCATCTGCGATGGACTCGAGGGACGCACCGGACAGGAATTCATCAGCGCCTCGCTGGACCAGCAGCAGGTGCTGGAACGCGTGAACTGGAAATACTACCGCCTGCAGAGCACCGAGTGGTATTACAAAAAAGCCGAGGTGACCGCCAAACTCTTCTCCTGGCTGAACAATCAGCTCAAAGCCTGAGTTGGTCCCCGCTGGCGCCGGGCGAAAAAAGACACTGGCGCCAGCGACCTGGCCAACTCAGTTGGGTTTAAAAGTGCGAGGCAGTGAAACTGGTCGTTTGAGCTGAGGCCAAGCCTGTCCGTGTCAGCTGGCATCCATATGACTGACTTGTCATATAACTAGTTTAATAGATTTGACCCAATATCCAGTTTCCCCGGATCCAGACGAATAATTTAAACTGATCCTATTGCTGCCCGAATTGAGATAACTGGAGATATCGTAATAATCATCCTGATAAGACCCGCCCAATGATGACCAATTTGCCACCTTGCTATTGTTAACATACAATGATACAGGAGCATATCCTTCTTCGCTTCCCGACGCGCTCGTCAAGTGTCTGATTCGTAGTGAAGCGGATGTAACTCCACCGGGCATATCCACATCGAATGCAAAGCTTGAACCTTGAAACATATACAAATGGTAACTGGAATCGTACCTGTCTTCAATTCTGCATCCTGAGGAGCTATAGTCTTCCACCCCTTCGGTTTTCACAGATCCGGATGAAAAATCAACCGAAATCTCGCCACGTTCGAAAACCTGTGTGCCCGGTGTGCCTGTTACCTTACCGGATTCATCCGCAGAGAAACTCACTCCCCCCCCAAATGAGTTAGAACTCTCTCCAGACTCAGATTGGCTACCAGATTGGCCTGCATGTTCATTGCCGGAATTCGACGATCCGTTGCTACTTCCTGTGTCTCCACTGGCAATTGCCAAAACAGCAAACACCAACAAGATAATTGCGGTCAGAACAATTCTACCTTCAGTTTTCATTGGTTTTTCTCCTTCTATTTGTTAGCTTGGTTTTCTTGGATATGCTTATCAACAAATAGCATAATCCCATTGTAGCATACACTAGTTCATCATAGATATCGAAAGTGCCGGGAATTAATCTGTATAATTGCCCAAGTTCAATGGACATGGTAAACACCAAATAAAGCGAAACAAGAGAGATGCATCCTCCGATCTGTTTAGGTTTCCATAGTGATGTTAAAATATGAAGCAAGGCCAATGCCCACAATGAATCCGGCAGGTAATTCCTTGCCCCTCTTAAAATTGGGTTTCGCAGAATGTCGAGATCACATGTAATACCGAGGTCAAACAGATTCATGGTTTTCTGTACAAAAACATTACTGGGAGGGTATATCAAATATACCATGCATGCCGTGACAATGCAGAGCAAAGGTATTGCGACGTATTCAAACCATAGTTTCAAAAACTGCGCATGGGGTTTTGTCACGTCAACTTCCCTTCGGCAAGTAACATAGATCGCATTGCGTTTTAGCCTGTTTCAAACATTTACATAGCCTGATTCAGCCATTCCCAACCATGAGACCATCATGGGATATTGAACTATGCCATGCTTGCAATTGACTGCATCTTAATTGAATAAAAATACATGCCTATATCCCTTGAATACATTTTCAAGATACCCAGTTGTTGTAATGCGAGTTTTTGCATGCGCTCTCTCCTTTGAAAGCCAATTGTACAAATAGCGGTAAACTTAGCATATTCCATTCCAAAACCTTGGGCATCATAACATATTGATAATATGATAGTTATGTAAGTATATCGATTTAATGGTGTGTTTAAAAACACCACACAAGTTTGTCCGGCTAACGTTCAAATAAGGTTTAATCATTTGTCAACAAAGATGTTATGCACCGTGGTAAAAATTACCACAGGTTTTCGCGGGTTTGGTATAAATAACCACGAAAAGGCATTTTTCAGATCAGGACAACCCGCTCGAAAAATGGATAAATGGAGTACTCAGCATCTTTAGGCATAATTATATATGTCACTCAATGTGGATAGCACAACACAGAAGAAAACCAAACAAGGCCACCGGACACCAGCCCGTCATTCTGGGGTAGTCGCGCCAACGACAAGGCTCAGTCGGGGTACTCGCCGGACAACTTGTTGGCCGAGGGGTGAATCGAATCCAGGCCTGTTTCACCCAAATAAAAAAATCTTGCTTGACAGATATTCCGAATGTATTCGAATGAGAAAACTTAAATAAGTCTATGATGGACGAGTCAGATACAGCGATGTTTATCATTCAAGAACCAACCAGGATAGTGCAAGAGCCCGTTTATCATCCCGGGCGATTGAGAGCGAGATATGAACGAATCTGAATGGCATACCCGGAAAGAGCGTATCGACACCCAGCTTAGATCACTCTATCCAGCGTGGGAGGTCATCCACTTTAGCCAGGTTAGAGACACTTCTCTGCTGACCAATCATGCTGTGGAAGAGTACCCAACCCAGAATGGCTTTGCCGATTACGCCCTGTTTGTAAAAGGAAAACTCTTGGGGATCATTGAAGCCAAGAGAGTATCGATCGACGCCCACAACGCCTTGGAACAGGCCAAACGCTACTCTTTGGGCTGCGCCAACACCATTGGCGAATGGAACGCTTTCCGGGTGCCTTTCATCTATTCCTCCAATGGCGTCAGATCCTGGTTTGCGGATATTCGGGGCGCCGCCTACTCGGCCAGGGAGATCAGCGGCTTCCATAGCCCTGAAGCGCTCTGGGACATATTCAATCAGTCGATGGGAGAGTCATACAACTGGTTTCAGCTCAATCCCATCGAGTTCGAAAAGATCCGACCCTATCAATCTGAAGCTATCCAGGCGATAGAAAACAACATCTGCGCCGGGAAACGTATGCTGATGCTGGCCATGGCTACAGGTACCGGGAAAACCTTTACCGCGGTGGCGATGATCTACCGCCTGCTGAAGTCCGGACTTGCCCGGCGGGTTCTCTTTCTCGTGGACCGCCGCGCTTTGGCCGCCCAGGCCGCAGTTGCCTTCCACTCTTTCGAGACGCCCTCCAGATACAAATTCAGCCAGGAATACGAAGTCTTCAGCCAACGCTTCCAAAGCGAGGATTTTGAAGATGGCGATAAGTTTGATGTGAGAGTGTTGCCGAACAGCCATCTCACCAAACCCGACCCTGCCAAGTCCTTTGTCTATATCTGCACGATCCAGCGCATGGCCATGAATCTCTTCGGCAGAGAGAACGCTTTTATTCAGGGCGATGATCCCGATATTGACGATGAAGCCGCAAGACTCGATATTGCCAATAACGCCTTTGACGTGATCATCGCGGACGAGTGTCATCGGGGCTACACGCCCAAGGACGAGGGAATTTGGCGCGCCACCATCAATCACTTCGATGCCATCAAGATCGGCTTGACCGCTACTCCTGCAGCCCACACCACCGCTATCTTCGGACAGCCGGTTTACCGCTACAGCTATGAACAGGCGGTTTTGGACGGCTTTTTGGTGGATTACGAGGCAGTGAAAATAAACTCAAACGTCCGTATCAATGGCATTTTCCTCGAGGAAGGCGAAAAGATAGGGCTCAAAGACACCGAGACCGGACAGGAAAGGATCGACGCCCTGGAAGACGTAAGGGAGTTCGATGCCAGTGAGATAGAGCAGAACATCACCTCTCTGGACAGCAACCGGAAGATCCTCACCGAGATTTTCAGCTATGCCCTGGAACATGAACAGCGCACCGGCAGATTCCCCAAAACTTTGATCTTCGCCGTCAACGACATCCAGCATAAATCCCATTCGGACCAGCTTGTTCATACGGCCAGGGAGATTCTGGACCGAGGCGACGACTTTGTGCAAAAGATCACCGGAAATCCCAACGTGGACAAGCCTCTGGAAAAGATCAGGCGCTTTCGCAACCGGCCTGAACCTGCCGTGGTGGTCACGGTGGACATGCTCTCCACCGGGGTGGATATCCCCGCGCTGGAATACATTGTCTTCCTCCGGCCCGTGAAATCCCGTATCCTCTGGACCCAGATGCTGGGCCGGGGAACCCGGAAGTGCACCGAGATCAACAAAGAATGCTTCACCATCTTTGATTGCTTCGATGGCACCCTTATCCAGTATTTCCAAAAATCCACCGACTTCACCATCGATATTGGCGAAGAGGGTCAAACAATCTCCATTCGGGAGATCATTGAGAACATCTGGAACAACATCGAGCCCGAATACAACAAGAATCGCCTGATCAAGCGCCTGCGCCGGATCTCTAAGACCATGAGCGCCAAAGCCAGGCTGGCTTTTGAGGTCTATATTCCCGATGGCGACGTGAAAGGCTTTGCCGACAACCTGAAGGCAATGCTCAAGGATGATTTCCCCGGTACGATGCGAACCCTGCGGGATCCCAAGTTCCAAGACTTGCTTGTAAACTATGACCGGGCCAGAAAGCCTTTTTACATCGACTATGCTGAAAGAGACTCCGTCAGTTCCGAATACATGTTCCGGATCGGCGACGAGCAGCTGAGGCCGGAAGATTACCTGGATGCCTTCGCCGAATTCGTGAAGCAGAACAAGAACAGGATCGAGGCCTTGTCCATCCTGCTCAACAACCCCTGGCAATGGAATTTTGACGCGCTTGCCGAATTGCGCAATGAACTCAAAAAGAACAGCTTTGATGAGGATAAGGTTCAAAAAGCCCATGAGAGATCAGGCCACAAGGCCATGGCTGATATCATCTCCATGATCCACAACGCCGAGGATGAGGTTTATCCCCTTTTCACCGCCCGGGAAAGGGTGGAGAAAGTGATCGGGGAGATGATCCAAACCCACGCCTTCAATTCTGATCAATTGCAATGGCTCGGCTTCATCAGCGAACATCTCATCAAAAACCTCACCCTCGACAAACACGCCTTAACCTTTGTCCCCATTTTTGAAATGCATGGCGGTCTGTCCCGGGCCAGAACTGTTTTCGGGCCGCTTCTGGACGAGATCATCTCCGAAATTAACCTCAGGATAACCGCTTAAGGAGTTTGAAAATACATGGCTGATGTCGTAAATAAACTGTGGGGCTTGTGCCATACCATGCGCCATGATGGCATTGATTATGGCGATTACATAGAACAGCTCACCTATCTGCTCTTCATCAAGATGGCTGAAGAAAAGGAGATTGAACTGCCTGCCAACTGCGAGTGGACCACCCTCAAGCAGAAAAACGGAACCGGGCTGATCGACCATTACTTTGCGGTGCTCCAAAGCCTGCGCGAAGCTCCGGGGCTTTTGGGCGATATCTTCGCCCAAGCCATGCCCAAGTTTGCCAATCCTGTTGCCTTGAAGAAGATCCTCAATGTGATCGATGGCGAAGACTGGTCCGCTCTGGGGGTGGACGTGAAAGCAGAAGCCTTTGAGGGTTTGCTGGAAAAAGCCGCCAGCGAAGGGAAAAAAGGGGCGGGACAGTATTTTACCCCCCGGGTGCTGATCCAGTCAATGGTCCGGCTGATGAAACCGGATCCCGTCAAACAAACGCTCACCGTCTGTGACCCCGCCTGCGGTACCGGCGGTTTTCTGATAGCTTCCTATGAATGGCTGATCCAGGAAACGAAAGGTGCCTTTCCCCAAGGCATAATCAAACGGATCAAAGAACAAACCTATTTTGGGCAGGACCTGGTGGCACGTCCCCGGCGCCTGGCCTTGATGAACATGTTTTTGCATGGGCTCAATCCCACCATCTACCTGGGCGACACCATCTACGAACCGGACAGGGGTGAACGCTATGACATTATCCTCACCAATCCGCCCTTCGGCACCAAAGGCGCGGGAGAAGCGCCGGAGCGGGATGATTTCACCATCCGGACTTCCAACAAACAGCTGAACTTCATGCAGCACATCCTCACAATTCTAAAGCCAGGTGGTAGGGCTGCAGTCGTTTTGCCTGACAATTGCCTCTTCGAAGACAAAGCCGGTGATGTCTTTGAAATCCTGATGGCAGATTGTAATCTCCATACTATCTTACGCTTGCCCAGAGGGACTTTCATTCCCTATGCTAATGCCCAAGCTAACGTGATCTATTTTCAGAAGGGTAAAGCAACTAAGGAAACCTGGATATACGACTGCCGTTCTAATATCCCATCATGTACCAAAAAAGACCGACCTCTTACTGCCGAGATGTTCACAGACTTCGAACAGTGCTATGGCAATGATCCTAATGGTTCCAGCAAACGATTAAATCAAGGGGAGACTGGTCGATTCAGGGCTTTCTCCATTGATGATATTAAAGCCAGGCATTACAATCTGGATATTAAATGGCTAAAGGATGAGTCCTTGGATGATCCAGATAATCTACCAGAACCGCTTGATCTTATCACTGAAGCTGTGAGTGAACTTGAAGCTATATTGGATGAACTGAATGAGATTTGTAACCTGTTGGAGCCCATTGATGCCCCTGAATAACTGGCCAACAGCAAAGCTGCATAAAATTGTAAAGTCCAAAAAGGGGAAAAAGCCCAAGCTACTGGATGTAAAGCAGTTTCCAGGTTCAGTAGAATACATCGACATAGAGGCATTTGAAAAGGGTATAATCAAGCAATACGCAGATGTCGCATCTTCTAATTTATGTGTCGAAACAGATATCTTAGTTGTATGGGATGGTGCCCGTTTTGGGTTGATTGGTTCAAGCCAAAAAGGAGCTATTGGATCAACTCTAATGTGCCTTAGTCCAGTGGGTGTTAATCGACTATACCTTAGGTACTTTCTTGAGTTAATGTATCCAGTTATCCAACAGAATCCCAAGGGTATGGCAACTCCACATGTGAATTCTGACTTATTCTGGAATATGGACATACCGCTCCCAACTGAAGATATACAACGACAGATAGTGGAAAGATTAAGCGTAATCCTTCCAAAAGTCAGACAGGTTAAGGCACGACTTGAGACAATCCCCAAACTACTCAAGAAATTCCGTCAGAGTGTTCTTAGTGCCGCTTGTTCCGGCAGACTGACAGAAGATTGGAGAGCGGAACATCACTTGGTAACTCACTACGATATTGTTAAATCAAACACTACTCTAAGGGTTATCGAAAGTGAAATACCTAAGGAATGGTCTATAATGGCATTCACAGATGTATGCCAAATCGCATCCAACTTGGTAAATCCTGCAGATTATCAAGGTCATGCGCATATTGCTCCTGACAATATTGAGAAGGAATCCGGAAAACTCTTATCATACAATACTATAGCGGAAGACAGAGTTACCAGCCCCAAGCACCTATTCCACTCTGGTCAGATAATCTATTCCAAGATACGACCTTACTTATCAAAAGCAGTCTTAGTTGATTTCGATGGTTTGTGTAGCGCTGATATGTATCCTCTAACAAGTTTCATCAACACACACTATCTGCTTTACTACATACTATCACCTCAGTTTGTCAAACTTGCTTCTACAGCCGGTGAAAGAAGCGTCCTACCAAAAATAAACAAAAAAGAGCTGTCTTTCATACCTGTGCCCGTCCCATCTATCGAAGAACAAGCAGAGATAATGAAAAGATTAAATCAACTATTCACATTAGCTGATTCTCTGGAATCCAAATATCAAAATGCAATGGCAAGGATAGATAAAATAGAGCGATCGATCCTCTCTAAGGCATTTCATGGATAACTTGTTTGACGTAAGCATTATGTCAGATGATTCAATAAACCAACAATAAGGAGAGATGAGAAATGGAAGAATATTTAGAAAGATGCCCGGTTTGTAAAAATAAACTCAAGCAGAACTATGTACGAACGGAAGACTACGCTAATAGATATCATATAAACTGTCAGTATTGTGGAAGATACGAGTTGTATGGCTGGAGGATGAAATCACGATTTTTGCATGATAGACCGAGTGTAAAAATCAACAAGTCAGGTAGACTATTAAGCATAGCTATTAGGCATAAATATGAGGAAACGGGCAAAGAAGTATTGATTTCAGAGAGCACCATAGATGATTTAAGAAAATCTATCCCTATCCCCGAAAATCTTTTAGATAAAGTAGATATTTTGTTAATTTATATGCTTAATAAAACTAAATACCAATTCGAGGATAACATATCAATTCAGGAATATGATTATCCGTTAATGCGTGTTATCTCAGATAATGAGTTAAACGAGCTGATATTGTTAGCAAATAAATTAAATTTTATAACGTTCATGAGCAAAACTAAAATGGGCGATAGAATATGTAGCTTAACACAACACGGATGGAATAGAATTCAACAACTGACTGCTTTAAAAGAGATCAGAGTAATTCAAAAAGATCGACAATCAAATACGAAAACAAAGAAATTAAAGTGCTTTATTGTTCTTGGTAGGGATAAATATTGGAATAGAATGGTTAAAGAATATCTAGATAGTATAAAGATAGATTACATAGTTCTGAGTGATAAAGAAAACGAGGGGAATACAGTGATCGAGAAATTTGAATGTCATGCTCAGGTAGATTTTGCAGTATGTATCTGGTCTCCAGATGATGAAGGGAAAATGAAGGGGAAAAGTGTTCTGAAACCAAGAATACGGCAAAATGTAATGCTAGAAACTGGATTCTTCTGGGGTAGCTTAGGTAGAAAGAAAGTGTTTATTCTTAACCATAAAAATGTAGAGATCCCTTCTGATTTTGCAGGGCTCGTCTATATTTCATTATGTGGCGGTAACTGGAAATCCGAGTTGTTAAAGGAAATAGAAAGACTAAAACGAGGGTAAACTAAATAAACATAATAGGTGGAAAAGCCATGTGGAAAAAATATCTATACATCATCGCACTACTATTTGTGACTATCGGAATCAACAACTGCAAGAAAGTTGAAGTTGATAACCAAACTTCCAATGCGCACCTTAAAGCACGTGCAACACATTTCTTCGCGGACAACGAAGACGAGAAGGAATTTGAACTGATCTTAGAACTGGATCAAGTTGTTCTTGTTAGAGAGATATCAATGAAAATTGGTACCCACCAATGGGATATTAAAAAACCTGAGTATAATGCTGCAGGTTCATGGTTATCTGAAAATAACGGGGTTAGTGAGTCCATAATATTCAGCTTAACCACTGATTCATTATCAGCCATGATAGCACCAGAAATGGAAGATTATCCTGATAAATACGGGTACGACATGGATGCTTATCGCGCGGCTGATGACAAGTATAAACGAGCAGTGCAGAAGGCTGAAGCACGGATACTAGAGGAGGTTTTCACTAGTTTGAAGAAAGGCGAACCAGTATCGTTTGAAATCAGAGGTAAGATGAAAAATATGAAGGTCTCTGTATCTAAAAGTGATATTGATAACGCAATTGAAGTATGGGATATCTATAAACAAATGTGATCTATCTGAGGAAAATGGTGATCAAGCCATAGAGGAATACTCAGAAAGCAGGATTATTTGGGTTGATAAAAAGATCCGGAAATCACGTTTTAGTATGACAGCTTTCAAGGGGTGCGCATGCTATATTTTACGCAGAGGATATTAAATGAAAAGCTATGTTATATTTTTGCTGGTGATAGCGCTAATCGTTCCTGGATGTTTTATCAAAAAAATGAAAGAACGAAGGGAGATTGAACGACAGCTCGGGGATTTTGAACTGAGGCTTGAAAGCATTGATGAACGCATGGATGAGTTTTATGCAGACTACGGCCCTCTGGGAACCAGATATGAAGAATACATGACACTATCCGATGACTTCGAATCTCTCGGCCTCGAATTAGACAGATACTGCGTCACAATATTTGGGGATATGCTTGCCAAAGACCGTGCAGTATCAGAAAAGCAGGAAGATGAATACATGGATCTGTTAAAAGAGAGGATACGACTGATCAGAAAAGAGGGTAATTTAATCGAAGCGCTCATGCGCAGAATCATTCGCGAGGGATCATGGGAAGACTATCCGATGTAAAAGACGACCTCTGAGGCATGCGTGTTGAGTCCCATATATTGGTGTAAATTGTAACTCATTGTTTCTCAAGTTGTTGATGGCCTCTTACATGCCTCGTTACTCACAATCTATGTATGGCCAAGCTCCATCCGCGTTTCATTCCTAAAAAGTGGACAAAAGTGGGGCGGAACAGTGTCCGGCCCTGAGGGCGTGCATCCTCCATAATTAAAAGCCGGCTTGGCGAATATCCCAGGCCGGCCTTTGTTTTCTGGATTGGAGGTTGTGCTATGCACTCACTCAACGAATTTCATCTCTTGAAGGTGTTTCCCTTGCCCTTCCCGTCCGCCCTCCGCTGGTTTGGTAGTTTCATATTCGTTCCCTTCGCTCACATCAGCTTATCCAGCAGCTCATAGCCCGGAACGGCTTCCAGCAGACCGGCTTCGACGGCCCTTTTCACGCTGCGGCAGGGGAGGTCGTTGTTTTCGATGTGGATGCGCTCCAGGAATTCCAGGTCGATGCCGGGATCCGAGGCCTGGAGGGCGTACATCAGCTTGAGGAAGGCGCTGTACCAGGTGCTGTAGATGGGCCCTCCTTCCTTCGCGCGGCGGCTGTGGATGTCGGTGTAGACCGTCAGGTCCGTGATGAAGGCCTGGGAGGGCGCGATCCGCTTCAGGTTGCGGGCGATGGCGGCGAAGCGGCGGTTGTTCTCGTTCAGCCGGGGTTTCACGTGCGGCCTCACCAGCAGGCGGTTGAGCCGGGGATTGTAGTAGTAGATCAGTCCGTCACAGGCGCCGTGATAGGCTTGCAGCATGTTTTTGAAGTAGACTTTCATGTTTTTCCTCCTTTGTATTTGTCCACGAATTACACGAATTCGCACGAATGGGTTTTGGGGGTGTTGGTGGGGTGGCGGGTGTAGCCGGAGCTTGCTGAAGCTCCGCCTTGTCTTTCGTGGCGTGGCCTTTTGCGGAGGACCGGCATCCTCCGGCTACAGGTTTGGACGGTGCGGAGGATCGGCATCCTCCGGCTACGGTTTCAGCCGTTACGTCATTCCGGGACGACGCGGATCGTTTCCCTGTGCCTCTGTGCCTCTGTGTAGATTGTTCGTTAATTCCTGCCTGTCCGCCTCCTCATCGCCTCCCCCTCAGTTCCCAAGGAACCCTTGGGAAGTCAGTGGGAAGTGATTGGGATGTGAATGGGAGGCGGCACAGGGGGGCTCTATTAATAGTGGGTAACAACACGGGGGATGTCAAGGGTATCCTGGGAAAATCTATAAATAAACAAGGGCGGCAGAAGCTGTTTATTTATTAAAGCATTGAGGGGTTATGAGATAAGCAATAAATAAGCAAAAACAGCCCTCTTCTATATTCAGCAGGGGTGCAGGAAGGGGGAGGAAAGGGAAGAGTGCCAATATAACTATAATTATAATATAATATATTACTATATAATATTATATATATACTAACTACATACCATATATAAACTTATCTTTGCCATCACTCCCCACCCACCCCTTGCCACGCCTGTATGCAACAGAGGCCTGTTTTTTGCTTATTTATTAGATAACCAACTGCCAGACAGAGATATAATAAATCAACGCGGGTTTTCGGAATTGTGAATTTATTGATTTCCGCCGCTGAAAACCCGGGCTGACAGGGGGGGGCATCTTTTTCTTGACAGATAATTGCAAGTGAGAATTGAATCCTTCCAACACTTTTTGGAATCGGCAACGTTTCCCAGGGAGGATGGTAATGATGGCCAAATGCATTTTCTGGTGTGCCTTTGCGGTTTTGGCAGCGGCATGTATTTTTGTCTTGGCAAGTTGCGGCACATATGGTCCGCCGGAGGGGCTGGGGGAATATGAGGAGCCCTTCGGGGTGGACAGCACGGCAGACCCGGACCCCCCGCTGAACTTCAATGTGTTCATCGACGCCAGCGCCAGCATGCACGGGTTCACGGAGGAGTACAAGACCTTCAAGAACATCATCAATTCCGTGGTCAGCCGCATCCCGCCCAAAGCGAAGATCCAGCTATATGGCTTCGGGAGCGATTCCGTGCAGTTGGAAGGGGACCTGAGGAAAATGCTGCACACCATATCGAACCGGAGTTTTTACTCCCAGGAGTACACCGATCTGTGCCTGCCGTTCGAGAAGCACATCAAAGACGATCCGAACTCGGTGAACCTGATCTTCACGGACATGGTGCAATCGACGGAGCGGGCCGAGCAGGACAGGGCGATCTTTGCCAAACTGCTGAAGGAGTATCTGGGTGAGAACGGATTTCTGGCGCTGCTGGCCACCCAGGCGGAGTTTCAGGGTGAATATTACACGGAGAGGGTGAACTCCAGGATAAAGGCCCCGGAAGGCAGCACCCGCCCCCTGTATTGCCTGGCCTTTGGCGACCGCAGATACGCCGGATTCATCCAAAGCAAGATCGGCGATCTGTTCGCATACTCCTTCGAATTCGGCAACACCGTGCCCAACCAGCTGAGGTACGCCCAGCCCAAGGACTTGGTGAACGACCCGGAAAACTTCCTCGACGAAGGCGACGACCTGGACCTCCCCGCCACCTGGTACAAGCTGGGCAAGGGGCGCACGGACCATCTGGGCTTCAACTTCACGGGATATGAGGACAGATTCGGCCGCACCCTGGATTACGCCCTGGCCTACCAGGGCAAGGCGGACACGCTTTACACCGAGCTGAAGGGCTGCGGAGGCAGCATCCAGGTGCAACCTGACGGCGAGAGGGTAAGCTTCCAGATCCCCTTCAACCAAAACGCGAAGGGGCAATACCTCATCCGCTTCACCTTCCGCAAAACTCTGCCCGCCTGGATAGCGGAACTGAGCACGAATGACGACACGAAGCCGGGCAACCTGAACAAGACTTACATGCTGGAGCCCTGGATGCGCTTCATCATGGATAATTTCGAGGATTACAAACACCTGGCCACAACACAATATTTCGCATACATAAAAAGGAAGTGACCCATGCCCCAAAACATCTTCTACTTTTTCTTCTGGCCGCAGACCGCCCTGAACCAGTGGGGCGGCTACATGCTTTCCGGGATCCTGGGAGCGGCCATCCTGATCCTGGCCGGCTGCGGGCTTTACGCCGTGCTGCCTTACAACCGGGACAAAGAGCCGCTGAAATTTTTCTCCGTGTTCGCCGGGGTGCTGCTGATATCCCTGCTTTACGCCCTGTGGCTCAGTTCCACCATTCCGGACGAGATCGCCCGGGACAACTACAAGACGCTGTTCGTATTGAACCACGTGGTTTCCACGCTGATCTGGGAGATAGCGGCCTTTTATCTGTTGAGCGGGGCCATGGGGCCCAAGAAGCATTTCGCCCGGATCGGTGAATACATTTTCAAATAGGGAGTACAGATGCCATACTATGTTTTTGCGATCGGGGGAACGGGCGCCAGGTGCCTGGAATCCCTGCTATACCTCTGCGCGATGGGTTTGGGCCCCCAGAAGCTTCATCCCATCCTGGTGGATCCGGACAACGGCAACGGCAACCTGAACCGGACCAAGGAACTGATCATCCGCTACCGGGAGATCCGGAAACAGATCAACAACCCGGAACCCCAGTCGCTGTTTTACACAGACGTGATCTTCAACGAAGACGAGACCAGGCCGGACGTGAACGTGCAGATCCCCAACAGTTTCGACCCCAATTCCGGGCTGAACGCGGGGATGAACACCCTGGGCAATTTCATCGAATACCAGACCACGCTGGACAAGGGCAACGGCAAGTATCTGGCCGATCTGCTGTTCAGCGGCGACGAACTGGAGATGGACATGGCCCGGGGCTACCGGGGCGTGCCGTCCATCGGCTCGATCCTGATGACCAACATCGAGAACTCGCCCTTTTGGGATGTGCTCACGGGCAGCCTGGCGGCAGACCCCCATTCCCGGGTGTTTGTGTTCGCCTCCGTGTTCGGTGGCACCGGGGCTTCCGGCTATCCCGTGATCAGCCGGCTGATCAAGAACAAGGCACCCCTGGCCAAGGTTGGCGGCGCCCTGCTGCTGCCCTATTTCAAGCTTCCGGACCCCAAAAACCTGATGCAGTACAAGAAGGAAAAGGTGCTGCCGGATTCCAACAGCTTCATGATAAACGCCAAGGCCGCCTGCGAGTTTTACCAGAACAGATTCAGCGGCAACGACTCCAACTACATCCTGGGCGACGATATGGAAAACTGCAAGGAATACGAGAACTACCAGATCGGCAGCAAGGAGCAGAAGAATGACGCCCACATGATCGAGCTGTTCGCGGCTTACGCGGCTTTGGATTTCTGGAAGCGGGAAGACAAAACTTTCAAGAACTTCTACCGCATCCATGTGGAAAATCCCTCCGAGAAAGGCCACGGCGGCAACAGCGTCTCGGCCGGCGACCTTCCGGACCAGCTGAAGGCCCTGCCCCTGGAGCGGTTTGCCCTGCTCTATCTCTATGTTTCCGATTTTTACGCCCTGGTGGAGGGAGACAAGACCTCCCAACTGAACAAGGTGGCCTGGCTGCGCAAAGCGAAGCTGAAAGCCGCGGACGTGATGGCCCACAGGGACGAGCTGAAGGTGATCAACGACTTCTGCACGGCCTACAAGGACTGGATCAAGCAGAACCACAGCAACAGCGCGCCCCTGAAGGTCCTGAACGAAGACCTGTACCTGGACACCCTGGTGCTGGGAGACCCCAAACGCTATGAGGGATACCCCATCAACCGCCTGGAAACCGAGCTTTACAAAACCGCGGCCCGCCACAACAACCTGACTGAAACCCTGATCGTGGCGGCTTCGAACGCCAAAATCGCCAACATGGGAGGCAAATGAAATGGCCAGACCGCTCCTGCCCCGCCACAAAGAAACAGTGAACACCGCCACCCCCGGACAGTGGGTGGATTTCAGCGAAAATTTCAACGCCTTCCAAAGCAGCATCGACATCCCCAAACACGCCCGCATCAACGTGACCTCCATCCCCTCGCCCTGGGCCAGGATGCTGCTGTTCAAAGAGGCGATCATGAACGTGGAGCACATGCTGCACAAGGAAGTGATGTCCAACATCCTGGATGTGCTGGAGATCGTCTTCTTTGAGGAAATGTTCAAGTTTGACCTCAGCACCGAGGAAATCCACCTCAGCCTGGACCATCCGGAAAACAAATTCATGGGGATCCTGCGCAAACTCTATCCCCAGGAAGGCCTGGGCAAGGGTGACGTGCGGGTGACCCTGCTGATGGCCCAGCGGGGCAACCAACGCTTCGTATTGGCCGGCACCAGCCCCTACACGCTGTTTTTCACGCCGCTGAACCTGCAGAAGAACAAGGTGTTCAAGCGCTATTTCAAAGAGAATCCGGTGCTCCTGCGGGAAAGGCCGGTGGAGTTCCAAAGATGGTTCCTGAAGGAATTTTTGGCCCGGCTGACCCAGAGGGGCAGCTACCCGGAACTTAAGGCCGCCTTCGCCTTCCCCACGGGCATCTGTGCCGACAGCGACACCGAGGACCCCAACCGCGAAGCCTATTACCCCTCTGACCTCTTTGCCCGCGGAAACATCCTGGACGGCCTGTTCGATAAAATCAAGCCCTACCAGATCCACAGCGCCAACCTCATCAAACCCAGCAAAAGCGCGGGGAAGCAACCCCCGCTGCTGATCGACGCCTCCGGGAACCTGAAGGGATTACCCTATTACAATGGCTACACCTTCGAAGAAGACATGAAAACCGTCGATCTGGCCGCTCTGGACCGGGACGTTCTGCCCCTGGAGGAGCTGCGCTATCCCTGGCTGCTGCCCCAGATCGATTTTCTGCAGCCCTGCATCATCCGCTACCGCTACAAGCTGAACGACGAGTTTCTGGTGCTGGGTAAGAAAAGCAACGAATTCCGCTATCTGCCCCCGCTTTCGGACAAGTACTTTGAATTTTTCACCCCCGAGGACGTGGACCGACACCTGAGCGTGATCGAGGAAAACAACCACAGCGTGAAGATCAAGCTGCAGATCCCGCTGCTGAACGGCAGAGAAATGATCATCGAGCGCCGCTACAAAGACAGCTACGGCAAGACCAACCTGGAAGACAGCATCCTGGAGTTCGACTCGCTGGACATGAACACCCCCCTGCCCCACCTGGTGATCTGGCCCAAACTGCATCCGGACAATTGGAACCGCCCCTATTACTGCCTCACCTACGGCAACCGCTTCAGCGATCCCGAAACCGAGGTCATATCCATGGAATACAAGGACGAGGATTACCATGACATCGAGCGCAAGACCTCCCGCAAATCGGAACAGATCGAGATCACCAGGCTGGACAAGCTGCCCACCTATGTGATCGTTAAACACAACAAGAGCGGCACCAAGGGCTTCCTGCTGATCGATCACAAGGTCTTCCCCCGCTACGATCTGGACGACGTTCCAGCCCGCGTGGGCATAGACTTCGGCACCTCCCACACCAACATCGCCATCAGAGTGAACGGCCAAACCGAAGTGCTGAAATACAATTCCCAGTTTGAGGGCCTGAACATCAACACCAGCGATTTCATCTCCACCGTGGCCTTCACGGACGAGCAGATGAAGAGCAAGGAAAGCATCCCCATCCTGATCAAGGCCGGGCTGAACCAGTATCTGTATCCCAACGCGCTGGGCGAAGCCAACACCGCGGACGTGGTGAACCTGCCGCTGCCCACCATGATCATCAAGGAGCAGGACTGCCCCAACCCGGAAATGCTGCTGCACTCCTCGGTGAATTTCTCCAAGCAGCGCTATTTCCCCTACTCCCTCCCCGCCCGGGGGGTGCAGAAAACAGTTCGCGAGATGACCGACCTGAAATGGAACCAGGAAATCATCAACCAAAACGCCAGCCGGGAGTATTTGAACATCCTGCTGAACCTGGCGCGCTGCGAACTGATCAAGAAACACGTGACCCCCGCCTGCGCCGAGTTTTACTGGGCCTACCCGCGCTCGTTCTCCGAAGTGGACCTGGACAGATACAAGGTGATGTGGCACAATATCCTCGAAGGGGCCAGAAAAGTGGGGCACACTGACGAGAGCAAGGCCGCCCTGATGTATTTCGACTCCACCCAGGACCTGGCCGCGCAAAGCCCGGGGATCATCATCGTGGTCGATATCGGAGGAGGGTCTTCGGACATCTCGGTCTGGCGCCACGGCAAGATCCTTTTGCTGAACAGCAGCCTCTGGGCCGGTAAAAACATGGTGGGCTTCAAGGACGGAAACGGGGTGCATTCCGTGATCTACCACACGGTGGTCCGCGAGTTTCCCGAGATCGCCGGCCAGTACCAGGGCCTGAGCGATTTCCAAACCCACCTGAACTACGTGCTCTATTCCCTCACCGACGCGCAACTGGCCCAATACACACAGAGCGACCGCTTCTACAAGGCCTATTTCCTGATCCTCTATTTCTTCAGCTCACTGATCTACGAGATCGGCCTGCAATGCAAGCGCTTCGTTACTCCGGACCTGGAATCGGTGGACATCTGCCTGGCCGGCAACGGCTCCCGCTTCGCTGGCTGGAGCGGCGGCGGCGGCAGCGAGATCTGCTCTTCCGACAGCAGGATCTACAGCCGGATCCTCCGGGAAACGATGGGATTGGGCGACCAGGTGAATGTGCGGTTCATACCCTCGCCCAAAAAGAAATGGGAGGTGGCAGTGGGCCTCTGCGAAGGCAAGGAAGCGCTGCTGAACCAGAAGGCCAGCCACGAACCCCTGCTGGCAGAGGACATCAGCCTGGGTGCCAAAGTTTTGCTGAGCGACACGCTGATCAGCGAACTGGATAAACAGCACTCCAAAGAAGCAGGGATCCTGGCCGTTGACAAGAACAGATCCGAGCTGGCCAAATTCCACGAGCTCCTGTTTGGCATCCTGGGGAGTTCCGAGCTTTATACCCGGGCTCTGAGGCACGATCCCGCGCTGAGCAACCTGGATGCCCTGAAGGGAGAGCTTCTGGGCAATTGGGACACGCTGGTGGGCCAGGTGAGGCAAAAAGCCACGGACAACCTGCGCGACCGGAGTTCCATCACCAGTTCGCTCTTCATCCTGGGCATGCAGGCGGTGATCCACAAGCTGCACAAATACTTCTCCGCCCGGGCATAGGAGGCAGGCATGAACTATGTTTACATCGGCCTTTTCGCCGTGTTTGGCATTGCCATAGCCGCGCTCTATTACCTTCTGTTCCGGGAGATCAGGGACAACCGGGAGAGCGCGCGGCATTACCACAGCCAATCCAGCCGGCCCAGCCATTCGGTTGCCTATCCCTCGGATGTTGGCAAGATCCCCAATATCATCTGGAGGCTGGACGACCTTCAGCGCCAGGTGGACAACCTGACTGAAGCCAAAGACCGGGGACGGGGCGGCGGGATGGGTGTTCAGAACTCCTGGCATAAGGAGCGGATATCGGAACCCGAGCCCCAGATAAAGCCGGCGGATCCACCCCAGCCGGCACCCAGACACGAAGAACCCCGCGACGATAGGATCTGGGCACGCAAGACCAACGAGGGGAACATGCGGCTGGAGGAAACCGAGGGGCCCACGGAACTCTATCTTCAGAAGCTGGGAGGCAGATTCCTGCTGCACTTCCAAAACCTCAATCCCGGCAATTTGGCCAATATGATGATGCTCTACGGGGACATCCTGGGTTTTCCCGCGGGGTTCGACACCGCGTCCAGAGTCAGCCTGGATCAGCCCCCCGAATATGAGAGGCAGGGCGCGCATTACGTTTTCAAACGCAAAGGGAAAGTTTCTGTAACACCATAATGAGCAAGGAGCGAATTCATGAATATTGAGGGCAATCCTCTGATGGTAGTGCTGATCGTAATAATCGTGCTGTTCGTGATCGGCGAAATAGCCTTCACGCTGAACAGGGCAAGAAAAGCCAGAAAAAAAATCCTTGAGCAGACCAAAACTGTGGCTTTTCTGGGCAGTGTTTTGGCAAAAAAGGATGAAAACGAGGTCTTGGGATTGGCGCCCCAGTTCCGGCAACACGCTGCCGCAGATTATCTGGCTGCCTGCGCGGGCAACGGACAGATGGTGTACTCCGAGGATTTCATGCAACTGCTTTCCCTGGAAACGAACAGGGCGTTCGGCTCCATCAATTCCACGGCCAACACCCTGCCCATAATCGGTTTGATGGGTACTTTCCTGGGCATCATCCTGGGTATCCTGCCCTTCTTCAAAAAGGGTGGAACCACCATGGACTCCGAGGCCATCCAGTCCCTGATCACCTCCGCGGGTCTGGCTTTCAGCAGCAGCTTCATGGCCCTGGCCTGTGCCACCTGGCTGAAGTTCGCTGCCAATAGGTGGAAAAAGCAGGCCGACGCGAATCTTGAATTCACTCAGAGAAAGCTCTTGGTGGACTATTTGCCCGCCACCACCGGCACACACACGGATGATATCTTCTCCAAATCCGTGATCCGGCTTCGGAATACCATCCACGGCTTCGCGGCCAGTTTCGAGGGGGTTTCCAAAGGTTTCATCGCGGAGTTCCAACCCCTGGTGGAAGGCCAGAGAAAGACCAACGAAGAAACCTTGAAACACATCAACCTGATCGCCGGCAAACTGGAGGAAAACACGGCCAGCCTCAGGCAGGTCTCGGAGCAGCAGGGGGCCCAGGTGAACGTGATCTCCGATGTTTCCGCCAAACTCACCCAAGCCAGCGACGCGCTCCAGGCCAGCATGCAGTTGGCCAGCGAAAACCTGAAGAACTTCGTGGCCCTGGGCGAGAACATGCAAGCGGAGATAGGCAGCATGCACAAACCCCTTCAGGAGATCCTGGGCGGACAAAGCAGCGTGGTGACCACCATGAACAAGCTCTTCACCGACGTTGGCAACTATTATCTGGCGGTGCAGGGCTACACCGAGTCCCTGAATTCCAAGCTGGACCAGTTCAGCGCGGTGGGGGACAAGGTGTACGAGGTACGGCAGGATTTTGGCATCTTCTCCCAAAACCTGAGGGAAACCCTGGACAGCATCACCTCCGAAGCCCGATCCCTGCAGCAGGATATCAAGCTCAGTTTCGGGGATTATGACCGCAACCTGAAAACCCTCTTCACCGACGTGGTCGAAAACAGGCGGGACGTCCACATTGCCTATTATGACCCCGCCCTGATGAAACAGGTGGAGCAACTGAGCACCGCCAACCAAAAACTGCTGGAACAGCTGGAAAAATACCTGGGGACCGTGGACCGTTCCACCGGCACCCTGGTGAACATCATCAACTCCCTCAGAGGCTGGGGGATCTACCGGGTGAAAAAAGAGAAAAAGGATAACAAGGACCGGGGAAAATGACCTCCGCGACTAACGAAGAGCTGAATTACTGGCCCAGTTTTGTGGATATTTTCGCCTCACTGTTCTTCATCTTCCTGATCCTGTTCTCGGTGTACTACGTGTCTCTGTTCAAAAGCTCCGAGGCAGACCAGAGGGATGTCGAGGACCTCTTGAAATTTACCTCGCAGAACGCGTCCGTAACCCTGGACACGCTGAGCATGACCTTCCAGATCCCGGCGGACATTGTATTCGGCCTTAACGGCTACAAGCTTTCTGCCAAGGGAAAAACCATAGCCAGTGACCTGGGCAGGATGTTCGGAGAATACATGGGGCAGAAAGCCTACGCGGGGGATGGGCAGACCGATGAAATATTCCGTTATAAAAAATACTCAGTGATCATTGAGGGACATACCGACACAAGCGGATTGCCATCAACCAACAATCCCCTCTCTCTGAACCGGGCCAACAGCCTGATCAAGGCCATGAAAGCCAACATACCTGCCGCCATCAGGGACAGCATCGCATTCATCCCGGTGGGCTACGGGGAATTGTATCCCAAGATTGAACCAAAGCGGGATAATTATCCGTGTCAAGGCAACCGGCGGGTGGAAATCAAGGTGCTGGCCAAATTCGACAAGACCATTAAAAGCCTCTGGGATAAGAACAATAAACCGAAATAATTTCTGTAAGCGGAACTCCAAAGGTTGGTTCGCGGCCGCTCCGCCACTCCGCTGCTGTTTGATGATGCTGTTATGTGCCGCTTTGCTGTGCGGAGGCTATGCCTGCAAAGAAAGCGAGTGGCACAAAGCCAAGCGTTTGGGGCTGGATCGCGGAATTGAGGGCTCGGAACGAGAATCCCCCCGGCTTGGGGAATTCAGTTTTGCGGACACCCTGTTGGCCCACGAAGGCAGCTTTGGCCCCAACTTTCCAGACAATGGGCCTTTGATCATCGCAGATGCGCTGCCGTCCGGACCTCTCGCGATGGAAGGCTCGTGGACGGTTGTGGATGTTTATGATGGAGACACGATAACGATATCCAACAGCTATGGAGAGCTCAAGGTGCGCCTGTTGGGCTATGATACGCCGGAAATGCGGGACGCGGATCCATACTACAAGGAAATGGCGACGGAAGCCAGGGACTTTCTGAGGTCACTTATCATTGGCCAGTCAGTGCGCCTGAGACTGGACAAAAACAACGCCCGAAGAGATCACTTGGACAGATATGGCCGCACTCTCGCCTATGTTTACAGGGAGTATGACAAATTATACGTGAACGCCCAGATGATGCGGATGGGTTACAGCCGGGAATACGAGAAATTCGCCTTTGAGGACTTGAGATATTTTCGCACTCTGGCGGCTGAGGCGCAGAAAGAGTGCCGAGGCCTCTGGGCATACTGAATGAGCCATGTGGGTTCCCAGGGGGGGGGGCGGATCCTTGATTCCTTTAACAATAAATAAGCATCTCCACTTTAAGCTGTTTAATTATTAAATACTTGCATCTCAACGAGTTGGCTAATAATTAAACAGAATTCGCCTCCATTGTATGGAAAAACTGGGGGGGGTACGCCCCCCCCTTGCTTCAGCAACCAGATCAAATTGATCATGTTTCCTGTCAGTTCCTGTCCTTCATGATGCTTGAGTCCACAACGTAGATTCTGACTGGTTTTTTGAACACAGTTGATGATTCAACCGTGAGCGCCTCCCTGTCTATCAGGGAGTCTATACATTCCTTGAACTCACGCTTTTTCATGTGGGACATGTTCATCAGGTCGGAATGCCTGGCCTTTCCATTGTACTTGTTCACCAGCAGTTCGACCAGTTTCCGTTCTCCGGACAGCTTATCCTGTTCGCTCACGATCTCCAGGAAGGGGATGGTGTTGGCGAAGTAGAAATCACAGAGGTAGAGGCATTGGGCGGCGGTTTCCTCAGAGACGCGGATGCCTTCGAAGAAGTGTTCGCAGCAGCCACGCTGGATGGCCTCACCTAGCTCCTCCCAGATTTCCACCAGGGTGAAGATGGCGCAGAACTTGTAGAAATAGCCGTCATAGATGCGGGTGAAGTAGCTCATGAGGTCGTCGTTGTTTTTGGCGAACCAGGTCTTGTACTGGGCCTTGTAGAGCGAATCCCGCAAAGCGACGGCCTCATCGGACATTCTGATCCTGTGGGAGCCGGGGATGGCGCGGAAGTGTTTGAACATGCCTTCGTAAATGGCCAAACGTTCCTCCAGGTCCTCGCCTTCCTTGGTATCGAGGTCGATGTCCTCGAGGTTGATGTCGCGCACCACGAAGTAGATGAAGCGCTGGAGGAAACCGCCGAGTTGGTCGGAGTTTTCGCGGATGTTGCGATACATCCAGGCTTCGGTGGTGGCGGTGGAGATATTCAGGGCGGGTTTTTTTATCCTTTCAGTCTTGGTCTGGTTGCTCACGGTCTTCGAAACGCCGTCGTAGAGCTCCGTGATTGTCTGTTTATAGCCGGAATTGAAGTGTTTGTTCATTTCGGCCAGCCAGGCGGAGAGCTCGTGGTGGATGAAGAGCCGGGTGCCGTTCAGGGACAGCATTGAGAGCATCTTGGAGTAGGTGACGTTGGAGAGCAGCTGCGTTTCCGCCTCGTACACGTCCAGGGGCATGTCCTCGTAGAGTTCCTCGTGCGGCTTGATGGTGTATCCGGCGTAGGTGATGGCCGTGGTTTTCCTTGATATCGAGGAGGGGCCCAGGAGGCAGCTCCAGATGTTCGGATAGATGCGGTTGGAGTTGGAGAGCATGAAGACCCGGTTGCCGAGGTTGACGGCGATGTGGGGCAGCCAGGCGCTGATCAACAGGCCGGGATGGCAGTCGGTGCTTTTGGAGGTTAGTTTGATGTAGTCACGCAGCAGCAGCGGGACTTTGTCCAGGTTGAGGCTTACGGAAGGCTTTTTGCCGAATAATTCTATCAGTTCTCTACGCATTGTTGTTTTTCCTCCTTTTTTTGTTCTTCTAGTTTGGTGAAGCCAATGATGGCTTCGAACTCACGCTGGGGAGAACCGATGTGCACTCTGCCGCGGCGCTGGTTTTTTATGATCCTCCGCAGAGCTCCTTTGGATGTGTGTCTCCGCGGGCTGTGATCGTTGGAGTGGCGCGTTTGGCGCAGATCGTTCTTCTTAGAGCCCATAGCGGCCTCCGATCTCGAACAGCGTGGCCAGGGTGATTTCGCGGACACCCCGGAACGAATTCCACTTGGCGTCCATATCTCGTTGGGTGTCCTGGTAGTGGGGATTATCCAGGAAGAGGTTCCAAAGAGGCCTTCCGGCTTCTCCAAAGCCCGCGTAGAGGGCCAAACCGATCCTGTACCAGTCGGAGTAGGGGATGATCCTTTGAGCGAGTTTTTGGACCATCTCCGTGGCGCGTGAGAGGTCGTCGGGGTTCTGTCCACGAATTACACGAATCGGGGTGTCAACCGGAACACCGGATTTATCCGGTCGGTCCACCGGATTCATCCGGTTTTGTTCCGAGGACGGACAGGTCTGGTCCGCGGGAGGATGTTGCCGGATAAATCCGGCGGTCCGACCAGTTGAAACTGGTGTTCCGTTCAGCGCACTGGTCAGCATCTCCATGGCCTGGGCCTCCCGCAGGGTCTTCTTCGGGTCCAGAGGGCGGCAGTGGTGGTTCACCAGCAGCTCCGGATCGTAGGAGAGGAAACAGGCGCGGGCAGGATCGGGAGTAGAATCCACCTCGGTCTGAAGCGATTTCTGGATCCGCAGGGCGAGGTATTTCCAGCTGGTCCGGAAATCGTCTTCCCGGGTGAGAGGTGAGGCGAATTCCGCCACCAGTTTCACGCCGTCCCGTACCGACTGGAAAGCGTAACGGAGGAAGGGCAGTTTTTCCAGGGCGGCTTTTTTCATGCCGTCGATCACCATAACGTGGTCGAGGTCGAAAACCATGAACCAGGCGGCTTTGAAGAACTCGTTTCCGCGGCGGCGGTGGAAGGTGGAACCGCTGAACCAGGGTAGCGACTTCTTCATCCCGGCGGCCAGGGCGGCCTGGTCTTTAGGCAGCGAGCGGATCGTGGTGAGCAGGGACCAAAGTTCCTTACTATCGAACTGGCCGCGGCGCACACAGTCCATTACATAGGAAATGTCGCGCTCGGCGATCAGGGCGGGTGCTGTGACGGCCATTCCGACCGTCACGGGGCGGGTGATGGCGGAATTGGGAGTGGCTTCGCTCGGGGCGAAACCGGGAAGGGTTGTCTGTGGTATCATTTCTGTCTCCATGACTAGATGTACCCTCGCTAACGAGGGCCCACACTACCATGTTCTCACCTGATACATCAGTGATAAACGCAGTTTCCTGATAATATCAACGTATTGTTAGGCAGAATGATACAGATTGTAAAAAGTGAAATTAGTTTTTATCAAACCCGGCGTGATAAACTTTTATTGGTTTATCAATGATAGAATTTCCCTGATCTGAATGCCTATATGACCTCTATCTTCATCCTGGTTGTGAAAAACTTGTGCGGTTTATCCCCTTTGAACTGAAAGACCTGAACACCTGATGCTATGCCGAAGACTTTCCTCATCTCGTCATTAACATAGTTTTTGAGGTCATCATTAGTGCATTTTGATCCGCATAGATCCCCTATGCTGTGACCAAACCTTTCAACGTCCAATTCCTTGTTCAACAGCCTGTAGTAGGCTTCTATCATAGCTATGAATCTCACTGAGAACACAGATGTCGAGCCGATTGTGGTAACTGACTTACTCTTGCCGTCATAGGTGAATTTGAGGTAGTTCTTTGTCAGGTTGTACACAACATTCAGATTGCTGAAATCGGTAACATTCCAGGCTTTGAACTCAGCAATGTGGTCTTCTTTTGTTTTCGGTTTTTTTGGCAGCTTGCCTTTCCCTGCTGTCTCGTCAATGGCTACGTCAAATGGTTCAATCTCATGAAACAATGTATCATCTGAAATTGCATCTGGTAGTTCTTTCTCGCGAATAACTTTGTTTAGGTTATATCCAGGGCTATATGGCTCAAAATTCTTGTATTTATCATAAGCTTGATTCTCAGCATCATCAATATCTTTAACAGACAGATGGGATTTAAGTTCTTTTAAAACATCATCATTAATCAATTTATGATCCTGCGCATGGCAGATGTTTGCAACAATGTATGCCTCCTTGTAATCCTGCGCTGTTCCTATACCGTAAATATAATACTCGGTTAGTTCTTTTAATGCATGGATATCGCCATAGTTGGCTGCTTCATGCATAAGCTCATATGATTTTGTCTCGCTAACAACAGTGCCATAGCCAAATCTGTAACAAATAGCAAGCATATATGAGGATTCAGGAACACCATGTGAAAACCAATAAAATGCTTTATTATAGTTTATTTCAACGCCTAATCCATAAAAATAGTACTCACCAATTTCGAAAGCTGTATCAGGATCAGGACACATCTGATGCATTTCATTAAGCAATTTTATCACATATGTAGAGTCTTTAAGAGAAAATTTTCCATGTTTGTAGAGTCTCGTTAGATTGCCCATCGCCTGATAGTTTTTTCTGTCGGCAGCTAACTTGTAGCATTCTACAGCTTTTTCAATATTTATATCGTAAAGAATGCCTTTTTCATAGCATTTCCCCAAATTTGTCATACCCCATGATTGTCCAAGCTCATAGTCATGCATGTACCACTTTTCCATTTGTTTTCTATCTGCTTTTACATAACCGTCTTTTTCATATAAATACCCCAAATAGATAGCAGATTGTGAATGACCTTTCGTCGCCAAGTCAGATAAGAATTTTATTCCTCTATCTACATTTTGGTTTACTCCAATTCCTTCTATCAGACACCTTCCGATATAAAATCTGCTTTCCTCGTAACCTTTTTTACTAGATAGGTTGAACCAATGATATGCTTCGTTTTTATTCAGGCAGCTGCTATATCCATTGAAACAATTCCGGCCTAACAAGAGCTGTGCGTATCCATATCCGTTTTCGGCAGATTTACGCAGATACTCAATCCACTTTCCATTATCACTCTTAGTACCTATACCTCGATTGTAGCATTGTGATAGAAAATACTGTGCTATGGCATGTTCTTGATTGGAAGCCTTTTGATACCATTTAAAAGCTTCCTTAGGTTTTGGCTCAGTTCCTTTCCCGGATTCATAACACCATCCGAGATGAAATTGAGCATCTGCGCATCCCTGTATCGCTGATTTGTAGAATAGTTTCTTAGCTTTGAAAAGATCTTTCTCAATGCCATCTCCTTTGGCATACAATAGGCCAAGCTCGTTTTGGGCTATGGGGTCGCCGCCTTCCGCTTTGGCTTTCAGTTCCTCAATGTTCTGTTTCTTTCTGGCCACCATGAACCTCCTGTGTTTGTGGGGTGATAATATTTTCGTAGCGGGATTTGTGTCAACAGCAAAATCCCGGCCTGGCAGCCGGGACGTAATCAGTTGTTTTTCAGTCGTTTGGGCTTTTTGGCTTCGCTATGCCAGCAGCACCATAGTCCTGTTTTGCAAGGGCTCCACAATCTCATGTATCTGCTGATATTTATAGTCCAATCTTCTTTAGAATGTACCTATTCATTTAAGGTCTTTACTACTGAATCGATTGTTGTTAAACCGGCTCTAATAAACCTTGAATCCCCAGCTTTGGCTATATTTGGCGATCTTCTTTCCTGTGTAATGATCTTTAATATCGCACCAAACAGCTGTGGTTCCTTTCTTTTCGGCACAATAAGCCGCACACGCGGCGCCAACCGTTTCTTTATCTCTGTAGGACAATTGAGCCCATGTCGCAGGATTTACAATTACTTCATTTAGAGTCGGTTGGATTTCAGTTATCAAGCCCTCAGATATAAGTTTTAGCACTAGTTCATCGCTATCCTGCTTTTGCGTATTTTCGGAAATCTGAGTGTTTTCTTTGAATATCCACCCTTCCCACCCAACATCATTGGGCGTTACCCTAAACCTTATCCAACCATCC
This sequence comes from Candidatus Cloacimonadota bacterium, assembly GCA_020532085.1. Lineage (NCBI taxonomy): Bacteria > Pseudomonadati > Candidatus Cloacimonadota > Candidatus Cloacimonadota bacterium. The sequence goes on from JAJBAV010000020.1 coordinate 48,213, forward strand.
TTTTCTTCTAAGACATATATTGACTCATACTGCGATAAAGTACCTGATTCATCATTAGGATATTGTAGCCCTGGACCCGTTCTTATCTCGATTTCATTTTTTAACGGTTTTCTGACTTCATAGAAGTCGCCACCTTTTGTTGAAGCAGATTTACTACCTGAATTTGATGAGCTCTCGTTCTTAATTTCTTCTTTTTTTTGAACGTTTATCGTCTGTCTATCTGGTAAGAAAGAGCCTATAATCGCTAGTACAATAATAGCACCTACAACAATCATCCAGGTTGGTATGTTGAGATTTGTATTTCCACACTGGTCACATTTCTTAAGTATAGGAACCCCTTCCTTCCCGCAACTATTACATTTTGTTTCCATAGTAATTCTCCTAACTTGATTTCTTGTATATTTGTACGTTGAAATCAAGCAGCTTTTATGTCAAGAGATTTATACTTCTGCACTCATTTCGACGATTTGTATTTTTATACCAGCAGCACCAAAGCCCGGTCTTGAGGTGGTCGCGGATATAATCGGCCAAATCCGGATCGCGGGTATTGGCGCGGGCGATGAGGCGGTTGAGGGCCATTTTGAAGCAGTGGTAGGCCTTGGACATTTCGGGGTACTCGTTCTTGATGGCGCCGGTGGGGGTGGTTATCCGGCGCAGTTCCCTGGCCAGACCGCTGATTTCCCAGTCCACGCGGCCGTCGCCGGCTTTCTTTCTGGCCCTTAGCAATTTCAGGCGTTCGATGTATTGCCCCTGGGCGTATTTGTCCGAGAACGGAATGGCGTGGAAGGCGTTTTTGGCTATGGCTTCCAGCTCCCAGGGAGAACGGTCATATTTGAAGATGCGGAAGGCGATGTCGATCACCGTTAACGACCTTCCGGGATTGGCCAGCAAAGCTGTGAGCACCTTGGAGCCAGTTCTCTGGCGGTTTTCATACAAGAATTGGAGCAGTTGGGTGTGAAGGGCCTGATTTTCGATGTTGTACACATGTTTCCTCCTTGTGTAGATAAGATTTATATAGGGTCACATAAATTGACGGACGGATATTTGTCAAGCGATATTTGAGGCATTCTGGGGAGTTAAACAGGCCATAACTGGCAAGGGTTACAGGGCGAAAATAGACTGGGGAACAGATACTTTTGTTACCCACTATATATAGGGGGATATGTATTCCCCGAATAAATTGAAAGGAGGACAAAGCCATGAAGGTAAGATTCAAATACGGCATCGCCACCTACAGCGGCACCATCGACGAAATGGTCTATGGCAGCTACCGCGACGACAAGCTGTGCATCGGGCGGGATTACGTGTAT
>JAJBAV010000021.1 GCA_020532085.1 Candidatus Cloacimonadota bacterium
TAGAGTGACAAAATATGAGCCTATCTATTTTGTCAAGAATTATTTGCAGATTTCAAAAACTACTTTTTGATCCTAAATGCTCTTACTTTTTCACCAGACCCTGAGGATTATGTGCAAAGGTCTTATAAGACTTTTTTTGGTGATCCTGCTTTTAGGAATGGCAGCTACTGCCACAGGACAGATCGATGAGGATTTTGAAGTCACTCCCTTCGATTTCTGGGTTCCCAGCGCTGGCAACAATTCTCCAACACCATCACTGAGCAACAGTTATAACAACACCCTTGGCTACACTCCAGGAACGTCTGTTTATATGCTAAGAAACACTACTGAAAGAGAAGCCTCCTCTGGCTATCTGACCAGCCAGTATATGGAAGTGATCCCCACCACTGTGAGTATGTGGGTTTACAACGACTCGACAGTTTCAGGATGGGGTAGCACCTATGTGCACGTGGAATCCAGCCCTGACGGGGTCACCTGGACAAATGCCGGTTCTTTTCACAATGGCAACATCAACGCGTGGGAAAATGCTGTGATAAACTTAGATCCTGATGCGAACACTCATTTCATCAGGATCTATGTAGTAAGCAACAAAACCGGCATGTGGTATATAGACGATATCAGCATCACCGGTGGTGAATTGCCTCTTCCCGTGGAACTATCCGGTTTCATGGCTCAGCTTTCCGTGGACAATTTTGTCAACCTCACCTGGATCACCCAGTCCGAGACCGGAGTGCTGGGGTTTTACATCCTTCGAAACAACTCTTTGGAGCTCGGATCTGCCACCACGATCAGCGAGCTGATCCCCGCCACGAACACCTCCCAGCAGCAAAGCTACATTTATAACGACCGGGAGATCTTTGAGGAAGGAACCTACTATTACTGGTTGCAGAACTCCGATCTGGACGGAGCTGTCCAGTATCACGGCCCCGTGTCGATACTCTACACACCGGCCGGCAGTTCCACCCCCGAAATACCTTTGGTGACTAAATTCAAACCCGTTTACCCCAATCCCTTCAATCCCAAGCTCACGCTACCCTTCAGTTTGGCGGAAAGCGGCAATGTGAGCATCGCTATCTTTAACTCCCGCGGCCAGTTGGTGCGCAGCATCGAGCTCGGCACCAAAACCCCGGGACACCACAACGCCGAATGGGACGGGCGTGACAACTCCGGCGCCACTTGCAGCACCGGTGTATACAGCGTTCGCATGAACATAGGAACCAGCAGCCACCACCAAAAAGCGGTGCTGCTCAAATAAGGCCCTCCTGATCAATCCTGAACCCCGGATGCCAAGATCCGGGGTTTTTTGTGCCGCTGGTTCAAAGTCAAGAGTTGTTCTGAAGACGTTCTCAGTCTCATAGGTTTCGTCCCCGGTGAAGTTTGGACTGAGGTTTCCGCGGGAATATCCACGCGCTAATGGCTGTCTCCAACCGCCCCGATTTCCTCTTTCGCTCCCAATATCAATACGGTATCAATACGGAATCAATACGGATTTCATCCGTAATGATTCCGTATTGATACCGTATTGATATTGGGAGCCATGTCGGGTTTCAGAAAAGAAAATTCCCATTCACGTTGGAGGTCAGATAGGAGAAAACCTGGCTCTCCTGCAAACTGAGTAGGTGGAGGGATCGGCTGGATACAGACTTTCCACCACCCTATCCCGCTCCGTCATTCCGGGCGGTGAAGCTGGAGTCGAGCGAGTAACGAGAATCAACTCCAGCAGAGCCAGACCCGGAATCCAGACGGTCCGGGTAATGCCCTCCTGGAATGGCTATTCCCGCAAGGGGCTGGATTCGAATCACCCCACCGGCCAACAGGTTGTGCGGCGAGGACCCCGACTGATCTCCGGCGCTGAAGCACCTGCGTCCGGAATGACGTGGGTTTGGGTCCGGTGAATGAGGGTTCTGCTGTAGTCGATGCTCCTTCGTCGCTCGACCCCAGTGTGGCTTTTCCGGAATGACGAATAGATACTTGTTGGGTTAAGGTGCTTCGGTCATATTGTCACTCAACCCACTCGGTTCGAAAGAGAGCTGAAAAACTGAGGGATGAATGGATGTGACGATCATCAAGATCGAGTGGGCCGCAAAACTGTGATTCGCATTTTAACCGCATCTCCCGGAGTGCCTTAAGGATATCCTCAAAAAAGTGTTGACAGGAAAGGCGGCGCGACAGAATTGAACATATGTTCATTAAAGTGAGAAGATAATGGGAAGAAGCCGAATTCGCAGACGAGTTTTGGCCACACCGGCAGTCAAGGGTTTCAGGCCCTTCGGCAGGATCGGCGGGCCAAGGCCAAAGATCATCATGCTGCTGGATGAATATGAGGCGATCAGATTGCTGGATCACGAGAATTTCACGCAGGAAGAAGCCGCTGCCGCCATGGATATTTCCAGGCCCACGCTCACCCGCATCTACAACCGGGCGAGGCGTAAATTCGCCACAGCTTTGGTGGAGGGAGGCATTTTACTGATCGAAGGCGGCGATATCAGGCTGAAACAACACGAATGGCTGTGTGAAGACTGCGGCGCTTTCACCGAAACCGCCACTGCGCACGTTTTTCATTGTCCGGTCTGCGCATCACCTCACCTCATATCTCTCGACGATTGTTACCAAAATCAATGCCCAAAGTGCAAAAAATGCTACCAAGGAGGTAGAAATGCCCGGATTTGACGGAACAGGACCCAGGGGCACAGGCCGGCCCGGGCGCGGATTGGGACGCCAAAACAGATACGGCAAGGGACACGCTGGCGAAAGCCTCCCCCCGGAACAAGGCTACGTGTATGAATACACCCTGGAAGAGCTTAAAGAACGCAAGCAGGCTTTGGAAGAAGAGATCCGCTGGATCGAGGACAAGATCGGCGAACTGGAAAAAGAAAACTGATCGCGCCAGCCAATCTGCCAAATGGATAATTTAGCACAAGCATAGATCAAACAGAGGAAGTACAAGCATGAAAACTTATGACGTCATCATCATTGGAGGCGGCCCATCCGCCATCATCACTGGAGTCACCGGACGCAAGCAGAATCCGGACAAGAGCTTTCTGATGCTCAAGGAAGAGGAAAAAGGCTTGGTCCCCTGCGGGATACCCTACGTTTTCCACGACTTGGGCGACGTGGACAAAAACATGATGGGTCCGGCCCCCTTTGTGGCGGCGGGCGGAGAAGTTATGGTGGATTCCGTGATCCGGGTGGACCTGGAAAAAAAGCAGCTGCAAACAAAGTCCGGAGCGGAGTTTTGCTACAACAAGCTGGTGTTTGCCACCGGGTCCAAACCCGTGGTGCCGAAATTCATCCCCGGATACGACTTGCAGGGGATCGAATACATCCATAAATCTTACAACTACATCAAATCCCTGAAAGAAAAGACCGATGCCGCAACAAACATCGTCATCATCGGCGCCGGTTTCATCGGGGTGGAAATGGCGGAGCAGCTGGCCAAGTTCAAAGACAAAAACGTGCACCTGGTGGAAATGCTGCCGCATGTTCTCTGCGCGGCCTTTTCCGAGAAGCTTAGCGTCATCGCGGACACCGCTATCCAGGAACAAGGCGTGAAACTGCACACCTCCACCAAGGTAACCGAGATCGTGGGGCACGAGGGAAAGGCAACCGGAGTTAAACTATCCGACGGACAGGTACTTGCGGCTGACCTGGTGATCATGTCCATCGGTTATAAACCCAATACCGATCTGGCCAAAGAAACCGGCTTGGAACTGAACTGCAACCAAGCCATCGTGGTGGACAATTACATGCGCAGCCCGGTCAAAGACGTCTTCGCCGTGGGCGATTGCTCCCAAAACATCGGTTTCATCACCGGCCGGGTGGACAACATCATGCTGGCTTCCACCGCCACTGCCGAAGCGCGGATTTTGGGTTATAACCTCTTTGAGATCAACCTGATACGCACCTTCTCCGGTACGCTCTCCGTTTTTTCCACCGAGATCGGCGGGAAAGTTCTGGCCTCAGCCGGAGCCATACAACAAACCGCTGAGGCAGCCGGGATCAGCTACATCGTTGGCGAGTTCGAAGATGTGGACCGCCATCCGGAAGGCCTCCCCGGCGCCTCCAAACTCTGGGTGAGCCTGGTGGTTTCACCGGATACCGGCCTGATCATCGGGGGTGAAGTTTGCGGTGGCAAATCCGCTGGCGAACTTATCAACGTGATCGGCCTGGCCGTCCAGAAAGGCGTAACCGCTTATGAACTGGTTTCATACCAGATCGGCACCCATCCCCTGCTGACCACCGCGCCCACCAAATATGTGCTGATCAAAGCCGCGGAAGTGGCCATCGGCAAAATGAAGACCCGCAAAAACTGACAAGGAAGAAAGAAGTGAAAATAGCCATACCGCTCACCAACGGAGCCCTGAGCTCACATTTCGGACATTGCGAGAAATTCGCCATCTACACCGTTGACAACAAGCAGATCCTGAAAGAAGAAACCGTGGATCCGCCCGCGCACGAACCGGGATCGCATCCGGCCTTTTTGCATGGACTTGGCTGCACTGTGGTGATAGCCGGGGGCATGGGCTACAAAGCCCAGGAACTGATGTGCCAAAACGGCATCAGCGTGGTGGTGGGAGTTCCGAACCTGCCGCTGCCGGAACTGGTGAATCAATATCTGCAGGGGAAACTGGAATCCGGGCAAAACCGTTGCGACCACTGATGAAGATCGCCATTGCCAGCGGCAAAGGCGGGACCGGAAAAACCACTTTGGCGGTGAATCTGGCCCTGCGGGCCGCTGAAACGCGGAACGTGGTGCTGGCCGACCTGGATGTGGAGGAGCCGAACAGCGCCATCTTCATCCGGGGAGACAAAACAACCGAACAACGGTTTTTCCGCGCCGTTCCCAACTGGGAAAAAGAGGCCTGCACGCTGTGCGGCAAGTGCGCGGAAGTTTGCCAGTTCAACGCTGTGGTCAAACTGGGGGAAACCATTCTGGTGCTGCCTCAGCTTTGCCATTCCTGCTTTGCCTGCAGTGAGCTCTGTCCCGTGAACGCGCTCCCCATGAGGAATACACCGCTGGGCTGGCTGCGCGGATATCAGCAGGGCAGGCTGGTGTTTCTGGAAAGCAAGCTCGACGTGGGCGAGGAAATGGCCGCGCCCCTGATCAAACAGACCATCTCCTACATGGACGAAAAGCTTTCCAGGCCGGAGTTTCAGTTTCGCGACTGCCCTCCCGGCACGGCGTGCCCGGTGATCGCCGCCACCAGTGACGCGGACCTGGTGCTTCTGGTTACAGAGCCCACCCCTTTTGGCCTGTATGACCTTGAACTGGCGGTGGAAACCATGCGCCAACTGGACAAAAGCATGGCGGTGGTGATCAACCGCTGGGGGATCGGCGACGGGAAAGTACTGCGCTTTTGCGAAAAGGAACAGCTTCCGGTCTGGGCGATCTTCCCCAATCAGCGTAAAATAGCGGAGCTTTATTCCCGGGGAGAACTTATCTACCCCGAAGTGCAGGAATTCCGGGAAGGATTGGACGCCATTCTGGCCAGGCTGAACGAACTGAAGGAGGCGTCCGAATGAAGGAAATAGTGATCATTTCCGGCAAGGGCGGCACGGGCAAAACCTCTGTCGCGGCGGCTTTGGCCACGATCGCATCCCAGACGGTGATGGCGGATTGTGACGTTGACGCCGCCGATCTGCACCTGATCCTCAAACCGGACACACGGCAAAGCGAAGCATTTTTCAGCGGGGTCAAAGCTGTGATAGATCCGGACAAGTGCAGCGCCTGCGGCCTCTGCGAAGCCATTTGCCGTTTTGGCGCCATCAGCCATCAGGGCATGCATTACGCGGTTGACCGGCTGGCCTGCGAAGGCTGCGGCTACTGCCATCATATTTGCCCCGTGGACGCGATCAGTCTGCCGGAACAGCAGGTCGGCCACAGCTACATATCCCACACCAAGCTGGGCAGCCAGCTGGTTCACGCCAAACTGGAGGCCGGGGCCGACAACTCTGGCAAGCTGGTGGCCAAGGTGAAGAAAGACGCCAAAGAGCTTGCCCTTAAAACAGGCATGGATTATGTTTGGGTGGACGGTTCGCCCGGCATCGGCTGTCCTGTGATCTCTTCATTATCTGGAGCGGACTTTGTGCTTCTGGTAACGGAACCGACCCTGTCCGGACTGGGAGACATGCAACGCGTGCATCAGCTTGTCGAGCAGTTCAAGATCCCGGCGGGATGCCTGATCAACAAGGCGGACATCAATCCTGAGGTCACCGACCGGATCAAGGATTTCATCCAGGAGAAAGGCATCCTGTTGGTGGATGAGATTCCCTACGATGAGGATTTTCCCCATGCCATCACACTCGGCCAGAGTTTGGTGGAATTCAACCCGGCCAAGTGGAGACCAAGATTTGACCGCATTTGGCAGATAGTATGCAAGGAGTTAACATGAAAATAGCTTTCACCAGCACAGGCACAGACTGGGATGCCATGATCGATCCCAGATTTGGGCGCACGGACTATATCTTCATATACGATGAAGATACCCAGGAAACCACACACATCGACAACCGGCAGATCGTGAATGTCGCGCACGGGGCCGGACCGCAGACCGCGCAAAGGATCTATGAGCACAAACCTCAGGTGCTGATCACGGGAAACGGTCCCGGGGGCAATGCCGCCTCCATCCTGAGCCAAATGGACCTGAAGATCTTCACAGGAGCGGGCGGAATGACCGTGCGCCAAGCCTATCAAGCCTATCAGGACGGGAAACTGCCACAGGGAACCTGAGATCCTGAAACAAAGGCAAGGCACCTACAAACATCGCTCGGGCCGGCATGCATATAGCGAAGAAAACATATAAGGATAATTGAACAATGGAAACGAACAAGAACGCAGAGACCGAAGTGGATCTGAGCGGCATCAAACACAGAATAATGGTGATGAGCGGCAAAGGCGGGGTGGGAAAATCCACCATCGCCGTGAATCTGGCCTACGGCCTGGCTTTGGCTGGCAAAAAAGTTGGGCTGCTGGATGCCGACCTGCACGGGCCTTCAGTGGCCAAAATGACCGGCAGCGAGGGTGCCAGGGCATCCGGGAACGCGGAAGGAAAGATCCTGCCGGTGCGGCTGCATGACAATTTCCTCGCTCTCTCCATCGCCTATCTGATCGAAAACGCCGATTCCGCCCTCATCTGGAGAGGCCCCCTGAAAATGAGCGCTTTGAAGGACATGATCCAAAACACCGAATGGGGCGAACTGGATTATCTGATCATCGACTGTCCTCCCGGCACCGGAGACGAGCCGCTATCAGTGGTTCAGCTGCTGGGACGGGTGGACGGCGCTGTGGTGGTGAGTTCCGCCCAGGACGTTGCCCTTCTGGACGTGCGCAAGAATCTGGATTTTGCCAAAAAACTGGGCGTGCCGGTGCTGGGCCTGATCGAGAATATGTCCTGGATCGCCTGCCCCCACTGCGGCGAAAAAGTGGAGCTGTTCGGTGGTGAAGGGATCGCCAAAGCACTGATGGATTATGATGTGGACCTGCTGGCCAAACTTCCTTTCGACAGCAATATTACCTCCAGTTGCGATGGCGGACGGCCTTTCATTTACGAATTTGGCAAAACCCCTTCCGCGCAGATCCTGCAGGACTTCGTCCAGGGCGTGATCACCAAAACAGAAGGTTGACAGTAAATATATCTTGCCCGTACGGATTTTCCGGGTATCATATCGATTGAGTATAACATCACAATCATAAGGAGTAAGTTATGGAAAACGAAAAACAAGGCATTCCCCTCTTGGGAGACAAGTTTCCCCAGATGAAGGTTCTCACTACCCGCGGCATGATGACCCTTCCGGACGACATGAAGGGAAAATGGTTCGTGCTGTTCAGCCACCCGGCTGATTTCACTCCCGTCTGCACCACCGAGTTTGTGGCCTTTCAGCAGCGCTACGAGAAATTCAAAGCCCTCAACTGCGAGCTGATCGGCATGAGCGTGGACCAGGTGTTTGCGCACATCAAATGGGAAGAGTGGATCAAGGAAAAGATCGGCGTGGAGATCCAGTTCCCCATCATCGCCGACACCGGCTCTGTGGCCAACAAGCTGGGCCTCATCCATCCCGGTAAGGACACCAACACCGTGCGCGCAGTCTTCATCATCGACGCTGAAGGCACCATCCGCATCATGCTCTACTATCCCCAGGAGCTCGGACGCAACATGGACGAGATCCTCAGGGCAGTTGAAGCCATGCAGGTTTCCGACAAGAACAAAGTGGCCATGCCGGCCAACTGGCCCAAAGGCGAACTGTTCGGTGACCACGTGATCATCCCGCCGCCCAAAGACGTGGAGAGTGCCCAGAAAAGAATGGAAGGGGCCAAAACCGGCGAATACGAATGCCTGGATTGGTGGCTCTGCCACAAGAAGCTGAGCTAGCTTCCCTCCCCGCAATCATTCATCCCGTCCCGCTTCGCTGTGGGACGGGATTTTTCTTGCCTGCGAAAATCTCCGCATCCCAACGCTATCGATCTGCAGAAGCGGGACCGAAACAACACCCTCTGAATGAATTGCCCGGACCACCTGGATTCCGGGCCCGACTGCGTCGTCCCGGAATGACAATCCGAGGCCGGTCAGTAGAAAGCTCTGTGTCCAGCCGATCCCCCCCCTCTAACTCCGTTTGGTAGAGAGCCAAAATTATTCTACATAACTGCCTTGAGTCAATGATACTTAACCACAAAAAAAGTCCCGGCTTGCACCGGGACCAATTGATTCGTATCGAAATACGGAGTTATTTGATGATGACCATCTTCTTGGTGGCGTTGGCGGAAGGGGTGCTGAGCTTGTAGAGGTAGATACCGCTGCTGCAGGCATTGCCGTTGCTGTCAGTGCCGTTCCAGGTGATGGTGTGGGAACCCGGGGTAACGTTGTAAGCCTTCACGACTTTGCCTTGAAGGTTGTAAATAGTCACGGTGCCAGTTTCGCCATCTTTGACTTCAACGTTGATGTTGGTGCTGGTGTTGGCCCGGAAGGGGTTCGGGTAGGCGTTCTTGAGGGTGGTGACTTCCGGATAGACGGGAGGTACTTCACCCTGGACGTTGATGCTTACAGGGCCATAGAACATACTGTTGTTGGCTTCCACGCTTTCCAGCCAGTAGAAGTAGGTGCTGCCGATCTCAACTTCGGTGTCTTCGACGGTGTAACTTTGCTGAGTAGTCGTGTTAGTGGCAGGAATTAGAATTGGAGTAATGAGAAGGGCACCATCGTGACTAGTGTTTTCGCTGCGGTATACGCGATAACCCATCATGTTGCTTTCAGACTGGCTGATCCAGTTGATCTGAACTTCGTTGAAGGCAGTCAGAGTGGCGGTAAAACTGCTCAATTCTACAGGCAATGGCACATCGAAAAGATTCCAATTAAGCACAATGGAGTAATTGTTGTTCGGCGTGAACCAATTCGCCTGTACACTGAAAGACGTGGGGATAGCCCAGAAATAGCCAGCAGGAGGAGCTTCGATCGTCCACAATCCGATCAGTTGAGTTACATCGGTATTTGTAACCGGCACGGGGTTATCTCCGTTGGTTACAGCAATTGGATTCCCGTTGCGGTATACTTGAAATACCTGCGGTATGTCATTCGTCCTGACGGAAACCTTGTAGTCAATGGCGAACGCCCCACATGCCAACGCTGCAATTACTGCTAATAATACAAATTTTTTCATACCTTTTCTCCTTATCAGGTTGCCTAAGATCATGCCAGGCGATCGTGCAACCCGTATCATTCCGCCTGACTGAAAACACGCTAGGTACAGCGCATGTCCTCGTTACACACAATATATAATGCAGCCCGAACTGATCGGGACTGTTACCATCTGGGAGCAATCTAATCACAGTACATATTCGTGTCAAGATTTTTTTTGGCCGTTCGCAATGTTGCCTGTGGATATTTTTCCATTATGCTGCTGAACCCTTTCCGGTATTTGTTGGAAAACACCAATCCAGCAACGAATTGCGACATAGTCAGGCTGAGAAAAAGACATCAGGCGGAAACAGGCATAATTGGGCGATACGCGGAAGGTAAAAAAGCAGTTGACATATCTGCCCCCGCCAAAATCCTGACCCAAAATTCAATGTCAGTTTCTAAGGAGCCAGATAAATGAAACAGGGAATACACCCCAAATATGAAGAGGTAACGGTGCGCTGCGCCTGCGGAAACGAGTTCAAGACCCGTTCCACCAAGGGCAACATGCAGGTGGATATCTGCAACGTCTGCCATCCTTTCTACACCGGCAAACAAAAGATCATCGACACCGCCGGCCGCGTGGAAAAATTCAACAAGAAATATAACGTCAAAACAGACAAGTAGCGCAGCTTTCAAAACGTGCCATTTCACCGCAGCCCCGGGCTTGGGAAATGGCTTTTTTGTATCCTCGCAGCATTAACCGCATTATTGGATAGGAACATGGAACCCAAAAAAGAGATCAGCGTTGGCGGCCAAGCCGTGATAGAAGGCGTGATGATGCGCGGGCCGGACTCCCTGGCCACCGCCCTCCGCAGAAAAGACGGCTCGATCGAGCTATATAAACAGCCCTTTGCCAGCAAAGCCAAAAAAGGGACTTTCCTGGGCCTGCCCCTCGTGCGGGGCTTTGTGTCCCTGATCGAGATGCTGGTGATCGGCATGAAGACCATCACGCTTTCCGCGAACCGCGCGGAACTGGACGTCAAAGCCGAGGAAGCGGCCCAAGGCAAGCAACAGAAAGAGAAATCCAAGGTCGCTGTCCAAACCGAAAACCTGATCAGCTACGTGATCGCGTTCGGGTTGGCCTTTGTGCTTTTCGCTTGGCTACCCTACCGGATCGCTGACTGGATCGGGCTGGCCAAGCAGAATTTCTATTTCAACCTCTTCGCGGGCAGCATCCGCATTGTGTTTTTTGTGCTCTACATCTGGCTGATAAGCCGGATGAAGGACATCCACAGATTGTTCCAATACCACGGCGCGGAGCACAAGAACGTGAACGCCTACGAAAAAGAGACCGGCCTTGATATTGCCGCTATACAGACCAATACAACCATCCATCCCCGCTGCGGCACCAGCTTCATGTTCTTTGTGCTGCTGGTCTCGATCCTCATCTTTTCCGTCACGGACACGCTGGTGTCGTTATTCATCCTCAAAGGTCAGGTCCCCATGGCCCTGCGCCTGGGTTATCACCTGCTCCTGATACCGCTCGTTTCGGGGGTAAGCTACGAGATCCTGAAGTTCAGCGGCAAAAACCTGAAGCACCCCGTTGTGAAGCTGCTCACAGTTCCCGGCATGGCCCTGCAGCGCATCACCACTCAACCCCCGGACGACCAGATGGTGGAAACGGCTCTGGTGGCGATGAAAGCTGCCCTGGACATGGACCTGGATGGGCACAACGTGAAGGTGATGCCCAACTGATATGTTGCCCCGCGAAAAACTGGAGGGTTTGAAACAGGAACTGGCGGAGCTGCAGAACACGCTGTCTGACAGCTCTGCGCTTGCCGATCCCCGCCGCTACAGGGAATTGATGCGCCGCAACAAGGAGCTCTCCGCCATCTGCGGCGAATGGGATCGCTATCTGCATCTGGAAGCCCAGGTCCACGGCGTGGAACACCTGCTTAGAACCGAGACGGACCCTGAAATGGCCGACATGGCGCGTCAGGAACTGGAGGAACTGGTAATCCGGATTGAGGGAAGCGAAATCAAACTCCGCGACCTGCTGATCCCCAGCGACCCCAACGACAGCAAAAACGCCATCGTCGAGATCCGCGCTGGCACAGGCGGCGAGGAAGCAGCGCTGTTCGTGGCCGATCTATACAGGATGTACAGCTATTATGCGGAGCAGAAAGGCTGGAAACAGCAATTGCTGGACCTCAACGAGACCGGCCTGGGGGGTTACAAAGAGATCATTTTCATGCTCAGTGGTGAAGAAGCCTATGGCCTGATGCGCTTTGAAAGCGGCGTCCACCGCGTTCAGCGCATTCCGGTAACCGAATCCGGAGGCCGCATCCACACTTCCGCCGTGAGCGTGGCCGTGCTGCCCGAGGCAGAGGACATCGATATCGAGATCGCCGAAAACGACCTTCGGGTGGATGTGTACCGCAGTTCCGGGCATGGAGGCCAAAGCGTTAACACCACAGATTCCGCGGTACGCATAACCCACCTGCCCAGCGGGATCGTGGTCACCTGCCAGGACGAGAAATCCCAGCTCAAGAACAAAGTGAAAGCCATGAAAGTTCTGCGCTCCCGGCTGCTCGATGCCGAGATCAGCAGGCAGGAACAGGAAATTGCCCGCTCGCGCAAGGCCCAGGTCAGCACTGGAGACCGTTCCGCCAAGATCCGCACCTACAATTTTCCCCAATCCCGGGTTACCGACCACAGAATAAACTTGACAAGCTACAATCTGGATTCTTTTTTGGCCGGCAACATAGATGAGTTCATCCAGGCTCTGCGGATCGCCTGGCGCAACGAAAAGGTAAATGGATAGATTGTCAATTCCCGAAATACTGCTCTGGAGCTTGGTTTTTTTGGTACTCCTGGGTTTGTCGTTCCTGTTTTCCGGGTTTGAGAACGGGATCATCTCGATCAACCTGCTGGAACTGGAAGGCAAGGCCAGAAAGGACAAAACCTCCGCCAGGCTGCTGGCCAGCCTGCGCCAGCCAGACAAACTTCTGGGCACCACCCTGTTGGGAAACAACGTTGTCAACATTCTCATGGCCACCCTTTCCACCTATGTGGCCAGCAGATACATCACCGGCTTCGACGCGCGCTATACTGCCCTGGTGATCGGGGCAGTGGTGCTTGTTTTCGGTGAAGTCGTCCCTAAATCCATCTTCCGGGATCACGCCGACACCATTGTGCCAGTCATCTACCCTTTCATGCGCTTTGTTTACTTTCTTTTCAAACCGCTGGTCCTGGGAGTTTCCTGGCTGAATTCGGTTTTGCGCAAATGGCTCAAGATCACCGAAGGCAACGACTTCAACTATCTCACCAAAGATGATCTTTCCTATTTGCTGTCACTCACAGAGGCCGACGAAGCTGATGAACCGCAGATGGACATGATAGAGGACGCGCTGGATTTCACGGAACAGATGGCGCGCAACGTGATGGTCCCGCGCACAGACCTGGTGGCCATCCCCGAAACCGCGACCGTGGCCGAGGCCATCGAGATCGCCCGGGAAGAGGGATTCACCCGCTATCCGGTTTTCGGCAAGGACCTTGACGACATCAAGGGCATCCTCATCATCTATGATGTGCTCAAACGTGAATACACTCCGGACACCCTGGTCAGCAAACTGCTGCACAAACCCTTTTTCACCCCGGAAAACACTGATCTGGATGTGCTGCTGCGGGAGATGCAGAAACACCGCCGCAGCATCGCCATCGTGGTGGACGCCTATGGCGGCACTTCCGGGATCGTGACCATGGAAGACATTCTGGAAGAGATCTTTGGCGACATAGCGGACGAATATGACGAAGCTGAGGAGATCCCGGAAGTGGAACAGGTTTCCCCCAACACCTGGCTGGTGCAGGCGGACACAGAGATCGACCACCTGGCCGACGAACATGGCATCAACCTCCCCGAGGGCGACTACGAAACCGTGGCCGGGCTGATCCTGGACAAGCTGGCCCGCATCCCCCACCAGGGCCAGATAGTGATTGTGGGGGATTACCGCATTCAGGTGCTGCAGGCTACGGACAAAAAGATTATCAAGGTCAAGATACATAAAACCAGTACAAGAGGTGAATCATGAAACTGATGGAATGCGTCCCCAATTTCAGCGAAGGCCGGGACAAAGCCGTTCTGGAAGCCATCGCGGCTGCCATCCGCTCTGTGAAGAACGCTGTTTTGCTAGACGTGGACCCCGGCGCGGACACCAACCGCACCGTCTTCACCTTGGCCGGAGAGCCTGAAGCGGTTGTGGAAGCAGCTTTTCAGGCCATCAAAAAAGCCGCTGAGCTGATCGACATGAGCAAGCACCACGGCGAGCATCCCCGCATGGGCGCCACGGACGTCTGTCCCTTCATTCCGATCTCGGATATGACCATGGAGGAATGCGCCGAATACGCCCGCAAACTGGGCAAACGGGTTGGAGACGAGCTCGGCATTCCCGTCTATCTATATGAAAACGCCGCCTCCAAAGAAGAATGGCGCAACCTGGCAAACGTGCGCTCCGGTGAATACGAGGCCCTGCCGCAAAAAGCCCAGGATCCAGCCTGGAAGCCGGATTTCGGCCCCCACACCTTCAATCCCCGTTCCGGCGCCACCGCCATCAGCGCCCGTGAATTCCTGATCGCCTACAACATTAATCTGAACACCCGCGATAAAAAGAAAGCCCACGATCTGGCCCTCACCATCCGCGAAAGCGGCAAACCCGCCCGGGACGCCGCCGGAAAGCTGGTAAAGGATGCCAACGGCAACAAGGTCATCATCCCCGGTCTCTTCAGCCACTGCAAGGCTGTGGGCTGGTATATAGACAGCTACAACCGCGCCCAGATCAGCATCAACCTCACCAATTACAAGGTTACGCCCCCTCATCTGGTGCTGGAAAAAGTGCGCGAACTCGCCGCGGAGAATGGCATCCAGATCACCGGCAGCGAGCTGGTGGGGCTCATCCCCAAAGCCGCTCTGCTGGAGGCCGGAAAGTTTTACCTACGCCGGATGGATGAGAGCACCGGCATTCCGGAAAGGATGATCATGGAAACCGCCATCCAATCGATGGGTTTGGCGGAACTGGGACCTTTCGATCTGGACAAGAAAGTGATAGAATACGCCATAGCCCGCGCCGACAGCCTATGCTCCCTAAGCCTGGAAGCCTTTGCCGATCTGCTTTCCACAGATTCCCCCGCCCCCGGCGGCGGCAGCGTGGCCGCGCTTTGCCTTGCCTTGTCCGGAGCGCTTTCCGCAATGGTGGCCAACCTCACGGTGGACAAAAAAGGCTACGATGAGGTTCAGGAAATCGTGCGCGAACTGGCTCCCCGCGGCCAGGAGATCAAGCTTCAGGCCCTGCAGTGCATTGATTCCGACACAGATGCCTTCAACGCCATGATGGCAGCCACGCGCCTCCCCAAAAAGACGGAGCAGGAGATAACCGCGCGCAATGCCGAGGTGGAAAAAACCACCCAACAGGCGATCCTGGTGCCCTTCCGAACTCTTGAACTGGCCTGGGAAGCCATGCAACTTTCCGACAAAATTGCCGATGCCGGGAACGCCAACGCCCTCTCCGATGCCGGTGTGGCGGCCCTCACCGCGCTCAGCGCAGCCAAAGCGGCGGATTACAACATCCTGATCAACCTGTCCGGCAGCTCTGACGAGGCCTTCAAGGCCGACATCAAAACCCGCGCCGGGGAACTGGTGAACAAATGCCAGCAACTGGCCGAAAGCATCGAAACCAAGGTCAGGGACCGGATCTGACCTCCGCTGAGCCCGGACCGGCAGCCAGAGCTGACCTCACCAAGGGACATTGGCCCAAAGCGTGATGTTGACTACCTTGGTTGCTCTCTTCGCCATCCTGGTGGCCTTGAACGTCCTGGACGGCGTTTCCACCTGGCAGGTGCTGAAACCCAACCACTATCACCGTGAGCGCAATCCCCTGGCCCGCTGGATGTTCATGAAACTCGGCCTCACCCGGGGCGTCCTTTTAGCTGAAGTGCTGTGGATCGGGTTCATCAGCGCCGTCTTTTTCCTCACCTTCACGCATCCCGTCGGGAGCGTGGTCCTGCTGGTCCTGCTCTGTGTGGGGGTGCTGATCTTCCTGCGCGTCGTGAGTGGTAATTTCCGCACCTGGCGCCGCATCCGGCAGCGGGAAGAGCTGCTGGCGGGAAAACAGCAAAAGGAAGATGTGGATGTTGGCCATGCTTGAGGGTATTTTGGGTCAGATCGCGTTTTTGGCGGGACAGTTCGGGATCTTTGTGATCCTCAACATTCTCGACGGCCATTCCACCTGGAAGGTGATCCAGCCAAACCATTTTCACCGGGAGCGCAATCCCGTGGCCCGCTGGTTTTTCCGCAAGCTGGGCCTACCCCGGGGGATCGTGATCTTCAAAGCTGTGCTGCTCTTCATCCTGGGTGGCGCCTTCGCCATTTACGCCAAAAAGGAGACCAAGGTGATGAACATCACGCTGGGCGTGGCGAATCTGGTCTTTTTGGCCGTAGTGATCCACAACTACAAGGTTTATAAAAGGGTGAAAGCCCACCGCGAAATCCGCAGGGAGCTGTTATCATGAAACGTTTTCCACTATTGCTGATCCTCTTCGTTCTGGCCGTGCCGCTGGCCGCCCAAGTGAATGGAAACCTCCAATACATCGGAGACAAAGCCATTTTGCATGTGTGGGGCGACCACTACCAGCGCGGCCACGCCCAGGGCTATTTGCTCGCCCAACCCACTCTCGAAGTCTTCAACGATTTCTTCTACATGATGTTCGTGTTTTCCGATCCCGCCCGCTATGCCTATCTCTGGAACTATTACCAGGAGCATTTCGACACCGATCCGCGCCTGTCCCAGGAAGCCCAGGGCCTGATCGCCGGGATCGCTGCTTCCGGCGCGAGCCTTTACCACAGCGGCCTGCAGCGCGAGATTACCCACGACGATGTGCTTTTGGCCAATGCTTTTTTGGATTTGCAGCAGTTGCGCAACGATCTCGGCGACGCGGATGTGGATTTCGGCTGCGCCTCGCTTTCCAGCTGGGGGATATCCACCCAGCAGGATTCCCTGCTGGCCGGATCATCCGTGATCACGCGCTGGCTGGACTGGACCCTCTATGACTGCCTGATCGACAATCCCCTCCTGGTGGTGCACCACCCCAGTGAGCCGGATGAGCAAAAATGGCTCACTTTCACCTTCCCAGGCTGGCTGGGGGCGGCTTCCGCCATCTCCGAAACCGGCATCTGGGCTTCCCTGAACGTGGGCAGCGACCACTCTGTGGTGAACCAGAGCGGGCTCGACCCCATCTTTTTCGACATCCGCAGGGGCTTGGAAAGGACCGATTTTAATGGCGACGGATCATCCAACATAATGGACGTCTGCGCCGCCATCCAGGCAGGAAACAACCTCACTGGAACCATCATCCACAGCCTCAGCGAAAACGCCGGGCAGACACTAGCGGTGGTGATTGAAAACAACAACAACGGCACCGCGCTGCGTTATCACGACGATCCGAACAGCAACTTGGCAGGGCAGAACCTCGTGGCCACCAACCACTTCCGCCTTCTCACTTTCCCCTCCTGCTGCACCCGCTACGCCAACATCACCGACTCCCTGAACGTGAGCCACCACATCACCGCCAAGCGGCAGTGGTCTTTGATGTCCGGCGCCGCGGGACAGGATACCAATCTCACCGCGCTGCAGTACACCCCCTCCACCGGAAGCATTTTATGGGCCGGGGCCATGGTCTCTCTTCCCGCCTATCAAAATGCCGCCATCCACCTTTCCGCGTCGGATCTGTTTAGCTTTTCCACCCCTGTGGCCGACGCGAACCTACCCTCAGCCCCGTTCACTTTTTCCTGCGCCCCCAATCCTCTGGCAACGGCCCAAGCCTTGAAATTGAGGGGCTCTCAGCCCCTGGTGTCTTTCACCATCTACAACCTTCGTGGCCAGAAGCTCTGGGAACAGAGCTTTTCCGGGAACAGGACCGAAACTGAGATATCACTGCCCACTCTGCCGTCCGGATTGTATCTGGCCAGGGCCCAAAGCGCGGCGGGAGCTAGCGCTCAGCGAAAACTGCTGATCTGGCCCTAAACCTCAGCTTACTCACTTCCCGCACACCTCCGCCACACTTCCCGCCCGCCCGGCGGGTGGTGAGGCGGAGGTGTGCGTGAGGTGAATGGGCTGGGGCTCGGGGCGGATCCTGGATGAAAATATCATAAGAACAAGGGGAAGCGGGCCTGGCGCGGGACCCAACAAAGTACAGTAAACAGCCGGAAACCGGAGTATATAGGATGAGCAAAATGTGCTTGAACCTCTTTTCTATTGACAAAAACCCGGCTGGCAGATTTTGTTACGTGATGGCAAAATATGCTTGCCAGATAGGATAAAGACTTCAATTTTGGAGAAGTTATGAAGATTCTGATCACCGGCGGAGCCGGTTTCATCGGCTCACATTTGGCGGAAAGACTGCTGGAAGACGGACATCAGGTCAGCGTGATCGACAACCTTTCCACCGGCCGCCTGGAAAACATCGAATCAATCAAGGAAAACGGAAATTTCCACTATACGATCGGCAGCGTCCTGAACCGCGAACTGATGGAAAAACTGATGGCCGGGATCGACCAGGTTTACCATCTGGCCGCGGCCGTGGGCGTGAAATACATCATCGAAAACCCGCTGCTCTCGCTGAAGACGAACATCGTGGGCACCGACAACGTTTTGGAGCTGGCGAACAAGCACAAGGCCAAGGTGTTGATCACCTCCACCTCCGAGATCTACGGCAAAAGCGAAAAAGTGCCTTTCTCCGAGGATGATGACCGCTTGCTCGGCTCCACCCGCATAAGCCGCTGGGGCTACAGCGACAGCAAGGCGATCGACGAATTCATGGCTCTGGCCTATTTCCGTGAAAAACGGCTGCCAGTGGTGATCGTGCGCTGTTTCAACACCGTGGGCCCGCGCCAGACGGGCCAGTATGGCATGGTGCTGCCCAAATTCATCAAAGCCGCCCTCTTGGACCAACCCCTGGTGGTTTACGGCTCGGGCAAGCAAACCCGCTGTTTTGCGGATGTTTCGGACGTGGTGGAGGCTTTCATCAAATTGATGCACACGCCGGAATGCCAGGGCGAGATCTTCAACGTGGGCACCACGGAATCCATCTCCATCGAGGACCTGGCCAAAAAGGTCAAATCCATGTGCGGCAGCAAATCCCGCATCGATTACATGAGCTACGAAGACGCCTTTGAAGAGGGGTTTGAAGACATGATGAACCGCATGCCCGATCTGAGCAAGATCAAGCAGTTCATCGGTTTTGAGCCCAAGTTTGACCTGGATGCCATCATCCAGCGGATGATCGACTATTATGAAAACTAGGCTGCTGCTTGCCGGGTTGCTGCTTCTGGCCTGCGTTCTGGGCGCGCAGACCATTCCGCAGTTGAGCGGACAGATGCTGATCTCGGTGAACGTGACCGGCTTTGTGGCCAATCCCGGCACCTATCAGCTTACTCCCCTGGCCCGGATCTCCGACGCCGTCAAGGTTGCGGGAGATAGAACCCCCACAGTTTCCACTCTGACAGCCCTCACCCCCCAGCAGACCAGAGAGGCCGAACGCGACTCGCTCTACCGGAATTTTCAGGGCCTGCGCAGCGTGAAACTCACCCGGGGCAAGGATACCCGCACCTACGATCTGCTGCGCTTCATGCGCACGGGCGACCAGGACCAAAACCCGCTGCTCAAAGACGGCGATCTGCTCTGGATCCCGGCGCTGGAAACCTCTGTGACCATCTCCGGGGAGGTTTACATTCCCGGCGAGTACCAGTTTGTGGAAGGAGACAAACTCGCGGACATCCTGGAACTGGCTCAGGGCTTCACTTTGGCCGCGGACCGCAACCTGGTGAACATCTACCGCTACCGGGAAAACTCCCCCGAGTTCGAGGTGCTGCAAGTTGACCTGCGGGAACAACGGGCCCAGGACATAGCTTTGAAGCCCTACGACCGCGTTAGCGTGTCCTCAAACACAGAGCACCGCCGCGCCTGGAAGATCGTGGTGGAGGGCGACGTGAAGGCGCCGGGCGAATATTACATCGGCGAAAACACCACTCTCTACGACGTTCTCAACCTCTGCGGAGGCCCCACCTCGCGAGGTAATCTCCGCAGCGCCATCTATGCCAACCGGGCCGGCGCAGAGGAACCCGATCTGGAATTTGAACGCCTGATGAAGCTTGACGTGGCCAACATGACCTCATTTGAATACCGCTACATGCTGAACCGCATCCGCCAGTACCCTGGGCGCTACAGCGTTGATGTGGCGCGAGTTTGGGCAAGCAAAGGCGCCGAGGCCAATCCCGTCCTGCGGGACGGCGATTATCTCTACGTGCCTCAGCACATGGACATGGTGGAGGTCAGCGGCCAGGTGGTCAATCCCGGCCTGGTTCCCTGGGTGGAAGGCAAAAACTACGAATATTACATCGACCTGGCCGGCGGCTACACCAACAACAAGCGCTGGAACGGCACCCGGATCATCAGCGCGGCCAGCGGCAACTGGGTGAAGCCCAATAAAAAGCTGACCCTCGATCCCGGAGACACCATATACGTTTCTGAAAAGGACACTTACGATACCTGGACCCGCTTCAAGGACATCATGCTGATCGCCACGCAGGTGATCACGATCTTCCTGGGCGTGCGCACCCTCACGAATTAAGGAGCTGAAGTTTGAAAGTACCAATGCTGGACCTCCAAGCGCAATATGAACCTTTGCTGCCCGACATTCGGGCCGCCATGGACACGGTGCTGAAGGAAAACAACTACATCATGGGCCATCAGGTGAAAGAACTGGAAGAGAAGATGGCCTCTTACCTGGGGGCAAGATACGCCGTGGGCTGCGCTTCCGGAACCGACGCCCTGGTTTTGGCCGTGCAAGCGCTGGGGATAGGCCCCGGCGACGAGGTCATCACCACCCCCTTCACTTTTTTCGCCACCGCTTCCTCGATCTGGCGCAATGGCGCCAAGCCCCGCTTCGCGGATATCGACCCCCGCACCTTCAACCTCGATCCGGACCAGATCGAAGCGGCCATCACGCCCCGCACCAAAGCCATCATGCCAGTGCATCTTTTCGGCCAGTGCTGCGACATGGAGCGGATCATGAAAATCGCCCGCAAACACGGCCTGAAGGTGATCGAGGACAACGCCCAGGGCATTGGCTGCACCTGGAGCGGCAAGATGAGCTGCACTTTCGGGGACATCGGTACGCTGTCCTTCTTCCCCAGCAAAAACCTCGGCGCGATGGGCGACGGCGGCATGTGCGTCACCGACGATGCCGATCTGGCCGCGAAACTGCGCCAACTGCGGGTCCACGGCGAAAACCCCAAATACTATCACCAGTGGGTGGGCCTGAACAGCAGGCTGGACACGCTTCAGGCCGCCATCCTGAACGTGAAGCTGGACCACCTGGCCGGCTGGAGCGAGGCGAGGCGCGCCAATGCCGCTTACTACAATGAAAAACTGGCCGGCATCCCTCAGGTGAAAATTCCCTACATCGCAGAGAAAGCCGTGACCATCTACAACCAATACACCCTGATCTGCGCAGAGCGCGACGCCCTGCTGGAACACCTCAAAGACCGTGACATCGGCTGCGCCGTCTATTATCCCAAACCGCTGCATCTGCAGGAATGTTTCGCCGAACTCGGCTACAAAGAAGGTGACCTGCCCGTGGCCGAGCAAACCGCCCGCCAGGTGCTTTCGATTCCCATCTATCCGGAACTCACAGAAGCGCAGAAGCTCTACGTCTTCGATGCCATCAGGGATTTTTACCGGGGAATGGACCAATGAAGATCATCGTTTGCGTTAAACAAGTGCCCAATACCACCGAGATCAGGATCGATCCCGTCACCAACACCCTCATCCGGGAAGGCGTGGAAAGCATTCTCAATCCTTTCGACACCTACGCGATCGAAGAGGCCGTGCGCCTCAAAGAGCAGTTCGGAGGCAGCATCATAGCCCTCTGCATGGGTCCTCCCCAAGCCGAGGAAACTTTGCGGGAAGCCGTTTCCCTGGGCGTGGACGAGATCATTTTGCTTTCCGACCGGCGTTTCGCCGGTGCTGATACCTGGGCCACCAGTCTCACTCTGGCCGCCGCCATCACCAAGATCGGCGGGTACGACCTCATCTTCACGGGCCAGCAGGCCATCGATGGCGATACCGCGCAGGTGGGGCCAGGCATCGCGGCCCATCTGGACATCCGCCAGGCCTGTTTTGTACGTAAGATCGAAGAGCTCACCTCCTGCCACGTGATCCTCCAGCGTTTGATGGAAGACGGCCATGACCGGCTGAAGCTGAAACTTCCTGCCGTGATCACGGTGGTGAAAGAGATCAACACGCCCCGTCTGCCCTCGCTGCGCGGCAAACGCAATGCCCGGGCGGCCGAGCTTAAGGTCTGGAACGCAGATGACCTCGGCCTCGATGAGAAAGAGATCGGCCTCAACGGCTCTCCCACCCAGGTGGTGAAGATCTTCACCCCCAGGCATGACAAACAGACCGAAAAAATCAGCGTGACCCCCGACGAAGCCGCCGACCTCATCGTGCAGCGTCTGGACCGCATCACCCGGGGAGGATGACCTTGCTGCAATATCCAAACATCGATCCCACCCTGGTCAGCTTTCCCCTCTTCGGACGGGAACTGGCCATCCGCTGGTATGGCTTTCTTTACGTGCTAAGCTTCATCCTGGGCTACATCCTCTATCGCCACATGCTGAAGGTCCGCAACGTCAAGATCACCCGGGACCAGTATGAAGGCATCATCTTCTCCGCCATGCTGGGAGTGATCTTGGGCGGTCGGCTGGGCTATGTGCTGTTTTACAACCTGCCTTGGTATCTGCAGCATCCGCAGGAGATCTTCTTCGTTTGGGAAGGGGGGATGAGTTTTCACGGCGGCGCTCTGGGCGTGATCATCGCCTGCCTCATCTATCTGAAGCGCCAGAAGCTTGATTTCTTCAAACTTGCCGATCCCGCCATGCCCCTGGTGGCCATTGGTTTGGGACTGGGGCGCTTGGGCAATTTCATCAACGCCGAGCTTTGGGGCAAGGTGACCACCCTGCCCTGGGGAATGGTCTTTCCCGGCGCCGACGCCGGCTCCCTGCCCCGCCATCCCACCCAGCTCTACGAGCTGTTTCTGGAAGGGATCGTGCTGTTCACGGTCTGCTATCTCCTGCTGAGGAAAAGCCGGCGGGAAGGGATCGTGTTCTGGGCCTTCATCGGCCTTTACGGGATCTTTCGCTTTCTGGTGGAATTCGTGCGGGTGCCGGACCAGCTTGACGTTTACGACAAATACGGCTTTTTCCTGGGTTTCATGACCATCGGGCAGATCCTCAGTTTCCTGATGGTGGTGGCCGCCGCCATCGGTATTTGGAAGCTGTATCAGCAGAAGCCGGAGGCCAAAAAATGAACCGCGCCCTGCTCCTTTTGCTGCTCCTCACCGCCCTGCTGCTGGGTTCCTGCGCCACCATGAAACCCGTGGACAAGCTTACCCTGCTGCGCGCCGAACTGGCCCGCTGGAAGAATTTCAGCGCCGACGGAATCATCCGCGTAACCTATGCCGGCCTCACCCTGCACAAGATGTTCGTGCTGGCCAAAACAGTCGATTCCGCCCGACTCGACGTGGTTGACGGCGGCGCGTTCGGGATCTCTCCCGCGCCTTTGATCTCAGTCTTTCTGGCGGATTATCTGGCCGTGGAGTCCTCTTACCTCAAGTTGCCCGATTTTTCCAAATCCCAGCTGGACCCCTCGCCCTATCTGGCTTTGCTGGCCGATCCCGAGGCCCTGCTGGCAAAATACGGGGAAGAGATCGCGGCCAACGCGGCCGTGGACGTGGGTGACCTGCGGGTTACCTTCACCCCTCAAATGCAACTGGCCAAGGTTGAAGATGTTACTTCCGGAGTGGCCCTTTCCGTTACCTACGGTTCCAAGGGCAATCCCGACGAAGTGCTGATCAGGATCGACAACAGCAAGGGAGTGGAACTTTTGGTGGACAACATCAGCTACGGCGGCGCGGAAACCGTTCCCCTGCCGCGTCCGGATCAAGCAACGAAAGAAGGTTCTGAATCTCTTTCCGGGAGCTCTGAACAGCCATGATCAGCCGCTACTGCCTGCCGGAAATGGAGCGCGTCTGGACCCAGCAAAACCGCTACGAATGCTGGCTGGAGGTGGAACTCGCCGCAGCCCGGGCCATGTTTGAGCTGGGTATCATCCCGGAAACCGACTGGCAGGCGATCTCGGAAAAAGCCGATTTTTCCTGTGAGCGCATCGACGAGATCGAAGCCGTCACCCGGCACGACGTGATCGCCTTTCTCACCAACGTGGCGGAATATGTGGGCGAACCCGCCCGCTGGATCCATTTTGGCCTCACCTCTTCCGACACCCTGGACACCGCCACCGCCCTGCAACTAAAGCAATCCGGCGAACTGATCCTCACCGAGCTGCACCGCCTGGCTGAAACCCTCAAGCTAAAAGCCCGCGAACACCGCCGCACCCTCTGCATGGGCCGCTCTCACGGCATTCACGCCGAGCCCACCTGTTTCGGCCTCAAATTCGCCCTCTGGCACGATGAAACCAAGCGCAACATCGACAGGCTGCAGAGCGCCATCGAGACTGTGGCCGTCGGCCAGTTCAGCGGCGCGGTGGGCAATTTCGCCCACCTTGATCCCAAGATCGAGGAACTGGCTTGCAAGCATCTGGACCTGCGGCCCGCCAACGTCTCCACCCAAGTGCTGCAGCGCGACCGCCACGCCTTTTTCCTGAGTGAGCTGGCCCTCATCGGCAGCCTCGTGGAAAAGATCGCCCTGGAGATCCGCCACCTTCAGCGCACCGAGGTTCAGGAAGCGGAGGAAAGCTTTGCCGCAGGCCAGAAAGGCTCTTCCGCCATGCCGCACAAACGCAATCCCATCCTCAGCGAACAGCTTTGCGGCCTGGCCCGGCTGCTGCGCTCCAATGCCCATGCCGCGCTGGAAAACAACGCCCTCTGGCACGAACGCGACATCTCCCACTCCTCGGTGGAACGCGTGATCCTGCCCGATTCCTGCATCCTCGCGCACTACATGCTGGCCAAATGTTGCCGGCTGATCTCCAACCTCGCCGTCCACCCCCAAAACATGAAGGCCAATCTGGAACTCACCAACGGCCTCGTTTTTTCCCAGGCCGTGCTGCTCCATCTGGTGAAACAGGGCCTACCCCGCGAGGAAGCTTACGCCCTGGTGCAGGATGCCGCCATGCAGTGCTGGGAAAGCGGCAAACCACTGCTCGACCATATTCTGGCGGACAGCCGGATCACCGCGCTGCTTCCCGCCTCCGAGATCAAGGACATCTTTTCATACGACCGGTATCTGCGCCACGTGGATACCATATTCAAACGCTGCGGGATCATCTGAGACCGCCCCCAACCCAAAAAGGAGAACAAGATGAACAAGCTGATATTCGCCGTCACCCTGCTGGCCATGCTGCTGCCTCTGGCCCTGGTGGCCGAGATCCACAAGATCGAAGGCCTTTGGTACGACCAGGACAAGGACGCCAAGATACAGATCTATAAAACCTCGTCCGGACACTATGACGGCAAGATCGTCTGGCAGAGAGTGCCCAATGAAAACGGCAAGCCAAAACTGGACAAGAAAAACCCGGACAAGAGCCTCCGCTCCCGCCCGCTGATGAACCTGGTGATCGTTAAACACCTTAAATCGCAGGGCAACAACAAGTACGACGGCGGCACCATCTACGACCCCGAGTCCGGAAACACCTATTCCAGCAAAGCGGAACTCACAGGCCCCAACACCATGAAACTGCGTGGCTTCATCGGCGTATCCCTGCTGGGCAGAACGCAAACCTGGACCCGCGCCACACCCTGAACCTTATGGTAGGAAGGGCCGCCCGGCCCTTCCATGCCCATCTTGGACCAGCCAGGCCAAAGCCTGGGAACTGAGGAGTTTATGCCCGATACGACCAGCAAATATTTGCTCTCAGACGCGGACGCGCTGCGGCGGATCAAGTTCGCCCAATTCCGTGCCCAGGTGCCAGCCTTGCTGCTGGTGGCAGTCGCCATCGCCCTGAAATCCATCTTTCCGAACACCGGAAACTGGCTCTACACGGTCGCTCTGGCCCTGGCCATCCTGGGCATCGTGATCTATTTCTTCATCGGCCTCTGTTTCCGCTATCGCCAGCGCATTCCCCTGCCCCTCGAAAACGCGCTGCTCTCCCCCATCGAAGGCAGGATCGAGCATATCCGGGGCAGCGGCGACGTGACTTTGCTCACCGTGCGGAAAAAACTGCTCGACAGCGTGGAACTGCGCAGCCCGCATTCCGCCTGCCATCTGGAAGACGGGGAGCTGTGGCTGGACACCGCGGCCGGAAAGATCAGTTTCCGCTTCAATTTCAGCCACATCCAGTGGTTCGTGGAGCCGGACCTCAGCGCCGGCAACATCATCGGCATCGTTGGCGGAACCGGTTCCTGCTCCGTGATCTTTCCCGGGAAACCCGGTTTCAGCGTCCAACCTGGCGATCCCGTGCAGGCAGCCGATCCCCTGATCAGCCAGTTTCCCGGCCTCGGCAACTCTCTGCCGGACCCCGCTTTGGAAGACGGTTCCGCACCGAACGCAGAAGGAGACAATATATGACCTTGTTCCGTAGGTTTTTACCTCTGCTTGTTGTATTGGCCCTCTTGCTCGGCGCGCTCGGCTGCGCCCTGCTGGGCAAACCCTCGCTGCAAAGCGACACGGTGGAAGAGGCCATCATCAATGAAGCCTCCGGACTGGCTTCCAGCCTCAAAACCCCCGGCCTGCTCTACACCCACAACGATTCCGGCGGCAGCGCTTCGGTCTTCGTTTTGAACAAACGCGGCCTCATGCCAGCCCGGATCGAGCTGAAAGGCGTGAACAACCGCGACTGGGAGGACATCGCCACCGGAGTGGATCCCCGTGACGGCCAGCCCTATGTGTTTGTGGGCGAGATCGGAGACAATAATGCCAAATACCCCTCCGTCTTCATCCACCGCTTTGCCGAGCCGGAAATTCTGGACACCCTGATCATCCTTGACCGGATCGACCGCATTGAATTCACCTACGAAGACAGTGCCCGCGACGCCGAAGCGCTTTTCGCCGATCCCGTCAGCGGCGACCTCTACGTGATCAGCAAACGCGAGGAAAACTGCGGGATCTATCGCCTGGCCTATCCCCAAAGCTACGACAAACCAAACGTCGCCCGCCGGGTTGGCACCCTGCCCTATTGCTGGGTGACCGCGGCGGATATCTCGCCCACAGGAAACCGCATCCTGGTGAAAACCTATTCCAACGTCTTTTGCTACAAGCGCGGCAAAAACCAGTCCGTGGCGGAAGCCCTGTCCGGAAAACCCCGGGAGATGCGCTACAAACTGGAGGAACAGGGCGAAGCCATCACCTTCGACGAACACGGAAAAGGCTACTTCACCCTCAGCGAACGCCTGGGCGAAACGCCTGTCGAACTTTATTACTATAGATAACCCCGCCGTGGTTTAGCCGCGCGAGCTCTGGCCACAGGGGCTTACGCAGGCCTTACCGGTTCGGGCATAAATGTCTTGACAGGGATAAACCCTGCGAAGATGATGCTTGCGTCAATTATTTTTGCATGGAGAGTGTGATCATGAGAAAAGTGATGGCTATTTTTCTTCTCTTTGCCGCCCTGACGGCGATCTGGGCCGCCCCGAATTCCGCTTCGGGCATGGCTGTGGAAATGATCCCGGTGGAGGGAGGCAGCTTCATCATGGGCATCGACAGCGAGGACGAATGGTGCATGGACAGCCCTTCCCACGAAGTTTTCGTCGCCCCGTTCCATATCTCAGCCCACGAGGTGACCCAAAAGGAATGGCAGGATGTGATGGGTTTCAATCCCTCCCTGCATCCCGGCAACTATTTCCCCGTGGAAAACGTCAGCTGGGGTGAGGCCATCGAATACTGCAACCGCCGCAGCCAAATGGAAGGATTGAATCCCGCTTACAGCTTCAGCTTTGCGGAAAGCCGCATCATCTGCGACTGGCGTTCCAACGGCTACCGGCTGCCCACGGAAGCGGAGTGGGAGTACGCGGCCAAGGGCGGAAACAAAGACAAAGACTACCTCTTCTCCGGCAGCAACAACATCAAGATCGTGGCCTGGACCAGGGAAAACGCCTATGGCGAAACTCACGAGGTTGGCACCCGCCTGCCCAATCAACTGGGCATCTACGACCTCACCGGCAACGTCTGGGAATGGTGTTGGGACGATTATCTCTGGTATCGGGACCAAACCGAATACAATCCCCGGGACGAGACCCGGCACTTTTCCGGCAACTTTCGCGGAGGCAGTTTCACGAACACCCCGGAGGAATCGCTCAACACTTTCAGGGGCTACGGGCCGGACAAGAAATTCAACATCGGTTTCCGGGTGGTGCGCAGCTCAATCTAGCCCCAGGCAGTGACGAACACGATTCACCATGTGCTTCGGGCTGGATATCCTGTCTGGCCCCCAGTATCAATACGGTATCAATACGGAATCAATACGGATTTCATCCGTATTGATTCCGTATTGATACCGTATTGATATTGGGGGCCGACCGCTGGCAAAACCGTATTTGCCAAAATATGTTCATGGCTGAAACATATTGGCCAATCCCAAGTGGAAAGGGAATGAGCCGCCACATGATGCCTTTGGTTTACCGCCCAGTCCTGCCAGTTGCCTGTCTCTCTGAACCTTGACTCTGTGGTTCTGTTATTGGGATATCAGAAATCCAGGATGAAACTCACCGGGCCGTCATTGACCAGCGAGACCTTCATATCCGCGCCAAAAATGCCGGTCTGAACTGGGATCCCGGTTGCGCGGAGCGTTTTTACAAAAGCATCGTAAAGCTTTTCAGCCATTTCCGGCGCGGCGGCGGGGGTGAAATCCGGCCTGCGGCCTCTACTGCAATTGGCATAGAGCGTGAATTGCGAAACCGCCAGCAGGGCGCCCTGGGTGTCCTCCACCGAGAGGTTCAGCTTGCCCTTCGCGTCGCTGAACAGGCGCATTTCCCTGATCTTTTTCACCGCGGCCGGAAGGAGGTTTTCCGTGTCGGCGCGGCCAAAACCCACAAAGAGCAGCAAACCCGGGCCGATCTCGCCGCAGACCTTTCCCTCCACCTCAACCCGGGCGGAAAGCACCCTCTGAACCAAAACGCGCATCAGTCAATACGGAAACGGTGGACTTCCCAGCAGCCCGTGTCATCCAGCCAGACGGAGCCCTCCGTGAAGGGCGGGATCGTTATCTGCAGGCGGCCGAATGCAACTCCCGGACGCAGGAAGCCGGCGCTGATGGACTCTTTTTCCCACATGTCGGTGGATTTGATCTTGGTTTTGAACTGGCGGTCGATCTTGCCGCTGCTCTTGAAAGTGATGAAGCGCAGGTTGATCTGCGGACCCACGGCGGTGGAGGATTTGGTCCACAGCCGCGTGTAGTAGCCACCGTAGCGACTCACGCGGAAGGCGTCCGAGGTGATCACCACCGTGTAGGGCGAGGCGTCCACCCGCAGAGAGGAATTGCCCTGGATGGCTTCCTGTCCGTCGATGAACACCAGATTTTTGGGGGCTTCGCTTTCCCCCTGCAGATCGACGCCCCAGCCCAGCAGCGCTTCCCGGGGGTCCAGGGAGTAGGCGCTGAAACCCGGATTGGAAATGAGATTGGGCACACCCTCGGTGTCTTTGTCGAAATAGACCAGGCTGGTGTGCACCAGGCAGGACGACAGCGTCAGGAGCAGGATCAGGTTCAGGATGCAGTACAGAGCGCGTTTTGTCATTTCATGAAACCCCTTTCGTTTAGATATTTTAGGATCACGCCCACAGCCAGGGAATTGAAGAGCAGATTGGAGCCGCCATAGCTGATGAAAGGCAGAGGAATGCCGGTGGCCGGCACGAGGCCGATGTTCATGCCGATATTGATGAAGGTTTGAAACATGAGGAAGGCGAAGATGCCCGCCGAGGCGATCTTGCGCTCGCGGACCTTGATCTCGCCAATGTCGGTGATGATGCGCCAGAAAAAAAGGATGAAAGCGCCCAGCAGCAGCAGCGCGCCGATGAAGCCAAACTCCTCGCCGATCACGCTGAAGATGAAATCCGTGTGGTGTTCCGGCAAAAAGTTCATGTTTTTCTGAGTGCCCATCAGCCAGCCTTTGCCGATGATGGAGCCGCTGCCGATGGCGATCTTGGCCTGGATGATCTGATATCCGGCGCCGAGAGGATCGGCCATGGGATTCAAAAACGAGACGATCCGGCTCTGCTGGTAGTCTTTGAGCCCATTCCAAAACACGGGCATGATCAGCGCTATGAAGCCGTTGAGGATGGCGGCGATGGTGGTGGTGACCCAGGAAAGCCGGGTCCAGAGCAGCAAAGCCACCAGGAGGGCGATCCAGATGATGATCGCCGGCCACCACAGCGAGGAGATCATGCTCACCACCGGGCTGATCAACAGCAGCAGATACACCAGCGGCACCTCCGCCGCCACCAGCATCGCCAGGAGGCTGAAAAAGAAGACCAGGGTGGTGCCGAAATCCGGCTCGATCAGGATCAGCAGCACCGGCGCCAGCACCAGGCCCAATCCGTATATGATCTGCTTGATCTCGGTGAGGTTATCCCGCGAGATCGCCCGCGCCACCACCAGGATGGTGAGCAGTTTGGCGCTTTCCGAGGGCTGGTAATTCAGCCCCAGGAGGCTGAACCAGCGGTGGGAACCGTTCACTGCCGGGGTGAAGAGCACGGCGATGAGGGCCAGGAGGTTGAGCACATAGGCGGGGATGATGATCAGGTCCAGGATCGGCATGGGCAGACGGATCAACAGCCAGATCATGAGCAAAGAAATGCCGGCGAAGATCAACTGCTTCCACCAGTGGCTCTGGGTGGTTGTATATTCGCCGATGGTGGTGGTGGAAGCCGTGAAGATGGCCAGGCAACCGCTGAAGATCAGAAGCAACAACAGACCGGCCAGCACGAAATCGAACTTCTTGCGCTTGATCATCTGCCGCTTTCCTCATCCGGGACTTCCGCTGGCGCTTCCGGAGCCGGCTCGGGCTGGGGTTCCGGAGTTTTCTCCGGCGCCGCCGCCGGCTCGGGCGGAGCGGTGGTACGTTCCTCCCGGGTGCGGAACTGAGGTGGAATGGGGGCTGGCTGCCGGATCTTTTCCAGGTTGCCGATGTAATAGTTGAAGATCTTGTTCGCCACAGGGGCGGCCATCGCGCCGCCGCCGCCGGCGTTTTCCATGAAGACCGTCACCACGATCTCCGGCTTGTCCGTTTCGATGAAACCGCAAAACCAGGCGTGGGTCACGCTGCCCATGTAGTTTTGGGCGGAACCTGTCTTGCCATAGCTGGTGGCGCCGGACACGCTGATCGCGCGGGCCGTGCCGCCGGGGGCGTTGGTAACGGCCCAAAGTCCGTCGCGGATGGTCTGCACCGTGCTGGCGGACCAGGGCAGGGGATGTTTGTTCAGTGGCTGCAGCTGATCGCGCGTGATGCGGCTGCTGCCCATCGTTTGCAGCAAAAGGTGTGGCTGCATCCACATTCCACCGCGGGCGATGGCGGCATAATGCGTGTTCATCTGCAAAGGCGTGGTGAGCACTTCACCCTGTCCGATGGCCAGGTTTGCCTTGTAGCCGTTTAGCCCTGATGTGACGCCAAGTTTGTCGCGGTAGTATTGCTTGTCGGGATAGAAGCCGCTGCGCTCGTTGGGCAGGTCGATCCCGGTTTTTTCCACCACGCCGCAAGCCCTGGCGTGCGCCGCCACGGCGTCGAGGTCCATTTTGCTGATCAGGTCGTAGAAAAAGACGTCGCAGGAAACCCGGTGGGCGTCAACGATGTTCAAAGAACCGTGCCCGGCCGCGCTCCAGCAGCGGAAAAAGCGGTTGCCGATCTTGAGTCCCCCTCCGCAGGAGGCCAGCCTGGTGTACCTGTCTATCACGCCGGTTTCGAGGCCTTTGGAGCCGGTGACCGTCTTGAACACCGAACCCGGGGGGTAGGTGGCATGAATGATCCTGTCCATCAATGGTTTGGAGGGTGTGTTCAATCCCGCCCAGACCTCGGTGCTGATCTTCTGCATGAAGATGTTGGGGTCGTAATCCGGCTTGCTCAGATAGGCCAGGATGCCGCCGGTTTTAACATCTGAAACGATCACACAGCCTTTGATCCCGGGCGGGAACACTGAATTGGCGTATTCCTGCAGGTCGTTGTCGATGCTCAGGATCAGGCTGAGGCCGTTCTGCGGCGGCACCGAGGTGTTTTCGCTGAACAGCTCCAAGCTCTTGCCCTGGGCGTCAACCTGCATGATCTCCTTGCCGTCGCGGCCGCGCAGCAGCACCTCGTAATAGCTTTCCAGGCCGGTTTTGCCGATGTAGGCGTTCAGCGAATAATCTTCCTCGCGGTAGCGGCTGTATTCCTTTTCGTCGATGCGGCCCACGTAGCCGGTGAAATGATTCGGATACATGTAGCTGCGCGTGGTGCCGCTGCGGAAAGTGAGTTCCGGAAAGTCACCCATTCGTTCGGACAGGGCCAGGATCATCTCGTAGGGCAGGTTGTCCGCCAGCAGGATCTCTTCATAGGTCTTGAAGCGCTGCTCGAACACCAGCTTGCGCAGTTCCTCCGGCTCGATCCCGAAATGGGCTTTCAGAAACACCGCCAGCCTTTCCGTGTTGCCGATCCTGCCGCTGGTGAGAAAAAGGTCGTGGGAGGGGATATTGCTAACGATGGGGCGGTATTTGCTGTCGTAGATCTCGCCGCGGGTGGCCACGACGCGCCGGATGCGCACAAAGTTGCTCTCCGCGATGCGACCGTAGTATTCGCCTTTCAGCACCTGCAGGCGGAACAGCGCCCCGGTCAGCAGCAGGAAAAGCACTCCCAGGGTTACGCGGAAAACCAGGCTCTGAACGCTTCTGGTCATTCCACCATCACGATCCGCAGCCGGGACACCAGCTGCATTAGCCAGAAAACCACAAAACTAACGGCCAGATTGTAGCCCAGGCCGATCAGCGCCAGGATGGCCAACTCGCCGCTGAAGCCGTAAACCACACCCAGCACCAGCCAACTCACCACCTGGAAGATCAAGTTGGCCAGGATCAGCGACAGCATCCGGGCCAGCACACTTTCGCTTTCAAAAGGTTTGCGGAATTGGTGGAGGGCGAGGGCGATGAGCAGCAGCACCAAAGTGTGCATGCCAAAGGATTCGGGCTGGGTGGTGTCGTAAAGCAGGCCGATGATGAAGACCACGATCAGGGCAGGCGTGATCTCACGCGTCCAGACCAGATAGACCACCCAGGCGATCAGGATGTTCGGGATCACGCCAAAAAGCTCGAAAGCCGGCAGAAGCAGCACCTGCGCGTAAAAGCACAGCAGGCCCATGATGAAAGTCCAAAGATGCTTCCAGATCATGATCCATCTCCGGGCCGGGTGGGCTTCAGGCTGCGGTGCGCGGCGGTGGCCAGGCTCATTTCTTTCCCTGCAGGATGAAAACGTGTTCCAGGTTTTCCACTTGGGTGAAAGGTTCCAGTTCCGCGCTGATGAACAGGTAATCCTGGGAATCGCTGATACGGGACACAGTGCCCACCGGATAGCCTTTCGGATAGAGCGTGGAGAGGTTTGAGGTCACGATCGTGTCGCCGGCGCTGATCTGCGAACCCAGCTTGATCATGTTCATGTAGGTTTTGCCCGCCAGATCGGATTGCAGCACGCCCTGAACGCTGGTGGCCTTGTCCATCACGGGGATTTGGAAGCGCGGATTGCTGAAAGGCAGCACCACGCAGTTGGTGGCGGCCACGGAAATCACCCGGCCCACGATCCCACGCGCCGAGATCACCGGGCTGTTCACCTTCACACCCTGCGCCGAACCCTTGTTCACCACAAGGTTGCGTTGCTGGAACTGCCCCGCGTAGCCGATCACTTCGCCCACTTCGAATGCTATCGCCCCGGTGTCGAAATTGATCGCCTGCAGGGTCTGGCTTTCCTTGAGGGCGTTGCGCAGATTCAGGTTTTCCAGCGTGGTGGCGGCCTGCTGTTCGCGCAGGAGGGCGATCTCGCCCTTGAGGGTGGAATTGGTGCGGAAGAGGTTCACCGAATGCAGAAAGGGATAAAAGACCGTTTTACCCAGCAGGGAGGCGCGTTTCACACGGCCCTCCGTGCTGCCCAGGATCAGCAGGATGGATACCAGCACCAGGGCCAGGGGCAGAATCATTTTCTTCACGGGTTTATCCTCGCAGGGTGGCTCAGGCGTCCCCGCCGCGGGAGCGCCAGAGCATGTAAATCTTGGAAATCAGTCAGCGCGGTCAGTCTTCGATGCGTTTGATCAGCACTTCGCGGTAGCGGTCCAGCTCGTCCAGAACCTTGCCGGCGCCTTTCACCACGCATTCCAGGGCGTCCGGAACCACATAGACGGGCAGGTCCACGGTTTTGGAGATCTTTTCGTCCAGGCCTTTCAGCATGGCGCCGCCGCCGGTGAGGAAGATGCCGCGTTCCGCGATGTCGGCCGAAAGTTCCGGCGCGGTGCGTTCAAACAGCCTCTTGATGGCATCCACCATGGTGGCCACGGTCTCGGAAAGAGCTTCCCGCACTTCTTCGGAGCTGATCTTGATGGTCACGGGGAAGCCGGAAACGATATCCCGGCCGCGCACGTCCATCGTAAGTTCCTCTTTCAGCGGATAGGCGCTGCCGATCGTCATCTTGATCTTTTCCGCGGTCTGCAGGCCCACGTGGAGGTTGTTTTTCTTGCGCAGATAGCTGATGATGTCGTTGTCCATCTTGTCGCCGCCCACACGGATGGAATTGTGCACAACGATATGGGAGAGCGAGATCACGGCGATTTCGCTGGTGCCGCCGCCGATGTCCATCACCATGTTGCCAAAGGCCTCTTCGATGGGCAGATCAGCTCCGATGGCCGCGGCCACGGGTTCGGAAACCAAGTAAACTTCCCGGGCGCCGGCGTGCAGAGCGCTGTCCCGCACGGCCCGTTTTTCCACTTCCGTGATCCCCGAAGGCACGCAGACGATCACCCTCGGACGCACCAGCAGGCGCTTTTTCTGCGCCCGCAGGATCAGGTCGCGCAGCATCAGCTCCGTCACCTGGAAATCCGCGATCACCCCGTCTTTCATGGGTTTGATCACCCGCACTTCATCCGGGTTCTTGCCCAGCATCACCTTGGCCTGATGGCCGATGGCGATGATCTTCTTGCTGTCGTTGGATACAGCCACCACCGAGGGCTCGTCGATAACGATGCCCGCGTTCTTTTTGTAAACCAGGGTGTTGGCTGTGCCCAGATCGATGGCGATGTCGTTGGCCTTCATGCCGACAAAATCGAATAAAGACATTCAAACTCCTTTATATCAAGCCTCCAGCGGCGGGAGAGGCTCTTCGAAATAATAAATTCCTAGCGTAAGGCAAGGATTTTCTCCGGCTACGCTCTGTCAAGCTAAAAAGCGGTGATCTTTTCCAACCCTGAAACCCGCCGGCCTTCCGCGCCCACCCGGCCAGAAATTCCCGCTCATTCCACCCGCGCCACCCTGCGGAAAACACAGCTCTCCCCCACCCGGACCCTGATCAGGTAAACCCCCGCCGCCAAAGCCTTTCCGTGGCTTTCCCGGCCGTCCCAGGCGATCTCGCGAACCCCCGCGGCAGGCATCACGCCGGTCAAGGACCGAACTTCTCGGCCCCTCAGGTCAAAGACCGTCGCCTCAAATTCCTGTCCCGCTGGTCCCGTGATCCGCAGATCGGTGCCGGCCGCGAAAGGATTGGGGAAAACTCCCAGCCGGATCATTTCGCCGCCGTCGCGCACGCCAGAGGCATACCCCGGCTCTTCCGGAAAAAGGTGGAAATCCTGATGGTGCAAGGGCTGGCGGTCCCGTGACAGCACCACCAGTTCGTTTTGTTTCAGCTCGACGTCCCCGCCGCCGGGATAGAGGGTGCGCGCGGCGAAGAAACCCTTGAACTCCTTGTAGGAAAGCTTGTAGCCGGAACCGATGGCGGTGCTGCGAAAGAGATAAAGCCGGTCCCCGTCGCTAAGCACAAAATTATAAACCCCGCTCTGGGGATGTGCCAACTGCTGGCGCAAGCCTGCCAGCCCTTTCTTCAGCCCCGTTAGCGTTTCTCCTTCGGCCGCGGCGATGTGGGCCAGCAGATAGTGGAAAAGCAACTCCGAATCCACCCACACCAGCGGGTCACCAAGCCCGAAATACTCACTGGGATGGAGTTTGAACCAGTCCGGGTCCAAAGCCCTGATCCCCGCGATCATGAAGTTCCGCGCCCCGCCACACCAGCCGTTGTGCATGAAGCTAAAGGTCCTTCCCGCGCTGGCAAAGGTGAAGGGATGATTGCCAAAAGTGTGCCCGGAGGCAGATCTGGCGTGGCAAAGCACGATCGCCGGCTGCATCAGGCCGCCCCGCAATTCCGCCAGCGCCGTGTCCAGAACGTCCCAACCTCCTTGCGCGGAGCTGTCCCAGCCGAAATAGGGCCCGGTGTAGTAAACCCGGTTGAAATCCGAGCTTTGCCTCACCCGCTTGTACCAGCGCGCGCTCGGGGCCAATTGCGGATCCCCGGCGGAATAGGCCACAACGCCGTAACCGTCATTGTTGTAGCCGGAGGTGCTGTTGGTCATCACAAAAGCCAGGTAGTCCCAGGGATCGTCGTAATGCCAGTACAGCGTTCCGGGGCCTTCCGCGGCGAAATCGTCCAAGGTGCGGCCCTCCCGGCTGATCAGAGCGCTCATCACGCATCCGGAAAGGGTTTGGGGAGATGCCAACGCTCCCAGCAACAGCAAAAACAGGCAAGCTCCCGCCCAAACCACCGCCCTGCCTCTTTCCTTTCCGCTACTGATCAGGTTTTCCAACATCTCTGTCTCCCGGGCAAATTCTGCCTTCACTCACTCTGCTGTCAAGTCAAATGATGCTGTCCAGCCCGGGATTTATCGTCTCACTCGATATTTTTTGCTGAACAAATCCCCGCCCGGCTC
Organism: Candidatus Cloacimonadota bacterium; assembly: GCA_020532085.1. NCBI lineage: Bacteria > Pseudomonadati > Candidatus Cloacimonadota > Candidatus Cloacimonadota bacterium. The sequence continues at coordinate 36,586 of JAJBAV010000021.1, forward strand.
CCAATATCAATACGGTATCAATACGGAATCAATACGGATTTCATCCGTATTGATTCCGTATTGATACCGTATTGATATTGGGAGCGAACCGGAAAACAACCGGTTAGATCACAGGAATTGACAAAGGAATTGACAAAGCCAAGTCAGAAATTCAGCTTTCCTGTTTCCTGTTTTTTTGATACTGTTCGATCTCCGCGCGTTCCTTGTCGAAACCGGTTTTGCCCATGAGGGCGTAGGTGGCGATCTTGCCGGCTTCCACTCCGGGTTGGTCCAGGGGGTTGATGTGCAGCAGCTTGCCGGTGAAAACTGTCTGGATCTCGAACATCATGATGAATTCGCCCAAATGGAATTCGTCGAGGGCGGGAAAGACGATATTGCAGTTGGGGCGGTGGGCCTGGGTGAGGGCGATCTCGGTGGCGAGGCGTTCGGCGTTAAGGAGTTCAGAGAGTTTTTTGCCGCCGAGGTAGCTGACTTCAGCGCGGTCTGGATGGAGGTTCGGGATGGTGAAGTCGTGGTTGAAATTCTCAACGCTGAGGAAGGTGAAGACCTTATCGTTCGGGCCTTCGGTGTAAAGCTGCACCTGGGAATGCTGGTCCGTGGTGCCCAGCGCTTTCACAGGGGTCTGGCCCACCAGAACTTCGCGGCCCTTCACGTCGTGGCGTTTGCCCAAACTCTCGGCCCAGAGCTGGCGATACCAATCGGCAAGGTCGTAGAGCGAATTGGAGTAGGGCATCATCACCGAGATGTTTTTGCCCTCGCGCATGTAGAGGAAGTGGAGCAGGCCGTTCAGGTAGGCTGGATTGCTGAAGGTATCAAGGTTTTCGCAGCGCGAGCGCATGGAAGCGGCGCCGCTGAGGAGTTCGCGGATGTTGATGCCCGCGAAGGCTGAGGAGAGCAGGCCGACGTCGGTGAGCACAGAAAAGCGCCCGCCCACGTTGTCTGGCACCACAAAATAGGGATAACCCTCGTTTTTGATCACCTGGCGCAGGAATCCCTTCTCGCGGTCGGTGGTGATGATCAGCCGTTTGGTGTAATCCGCGGGATGGCGCCGGCGGATGAGATCGGCCAGGATCATGTATCCGGCCATGGTTTCGGCGGTGGTGCCGCTTTTGGTGATCACGTTGAAGAGGGTGGTGTCGAGGTTGATCTGGGCTAGGATCTCGTGGAGGAAAACGGGATCGACGTTGTCGTAAACCAAAACCCGGCGGGGCAGCTCACGTTCGGTGCGCAGCGCGGAATAGAGGGCCCGGTTGCCGAGGGCGGAGCCGCCGATGCCCAGCACCACCAGAGTGTCGAAGCGGGCATCAAGCCCGGCCACGAAATCCTCGATGGGGCGAAGGTCATGTTCCGGCAGGTCGTAAAATCCGAGGACATTGGCGTGGCGGTCGGCCTGGATCTCTTCGTGGGCCTGCAGGCAGGCGTAGTAATAATCCTTGACCTTGGTGGCGGGGATGGCGGTGGGCAAAGCTTCAGAATGCAAAAGGTTGAAATGCTCGAAACGCAGCATGGCGCTCTCCTTATGGTGTGTAGTAGGGTTTCAGAAGGTCGTGGATGAGGTTTTCGATCTCGCCGAGGCTGTCCAGATCAGCGCCTTGGACCAGTTCGGACAGACGGGCGTCGCAGCGGCGGATGATGCCTTTGCAGCTCAGCCAAGCTGAAGCGCCCACGCTGAGATCGGTGCAGCCGAGACCGATGAGCAGCGGCAGATACTGGGGTTGGGAGGCCATTTCGCCGCAGACGGAGACAGGTTTCTGGTGTTTTTGGCCGGCGGCCAGGGTGAGGCGCAGCAGTTTCAGCACGGCGGGATGATGGGTTTGATACCAGGGGGCGAGGGCGTCGTTGTTGCGGTCCGCCGCCAGGGTGTACTGCACGAGGTCGTTGGTGCCGATGCTGAGGAAATCGCAGTTTTGGGCCAGTTCATCAGCGCAGAGGGCGGCAGAGGGTACCTCGATCATCACCCCGAGAGGGATCTGGGCGTCGAACGCGACTCCTGCTTCGCTCAATTCGGCCTTGCAGGACTGCAGGATGAGGCGGGCGCGGAAAAAATCGCTCAGGCCGCTCACCATCGGAAACATCAGTTTGATGCGGCCAAAAGCGCTGGCACGAAGCACGGCACGCAACTGGACGCGGAAAACATCCTCGTGAGCCAGGGAAAAGCGGATGCCGCGGATGCCCAGATAGGGATTTTCCTCGTGGGAAGAGGGAATCAGGTGGGAAAGCTTGTCGCCGCCAAGGTCGAAAGTGCGGATGGTAACGCTGTGCGGCGCGATCATTTGCGCCACCTGGCGGTAGGTCTCGAACTGCAAATCCTCGGAGGGCAGTTCGTCCTTGCCCAGATAGAGAAACTCGGTGCGGTAGAGGCCGATGCCGTCGGCAGGCAGGTCGGGCCGCGCGTCCGGCTCTGGAAGCAGGTCCAGGTTGAGGCGCAGTTTGATCTGGCGGCCATCCAGGGTTTGGGTGGGCAGGCTGGCTTCACGTTGGGCCTGGTCACCCCGCCGACGGAGTTTTTCCACCAGATCCTCATAAAGCTTTAGGGTGGCGGGATCCGGGGCGATGATCACCTTGCCTTCGAGGCCGTCGACGATGATGGCATCACCGTCCTTCACGGAGCCGTAAAGACCGGCCAAACCCGCCACGGCGGTGATCTTCAGCGAACGGGTGAGGATGGAGGCGTGGGAAGTGTAGCTGCCGTGTTCAGAGCAGTAGGCTGGCACATCGTGCCGGCCGAACGAGCTGACCAGGGAAGGGCCGGCCTCCTCCAAAACCGCTATCTGGTCTGGCTCCCAGCCCTCCAGACTGGCGGCTCGGGAACCGGTGAGTTCGCCCAAAAGACGGTCCCGCACGTCGCGGAAATCGGCGGCGCGCTGGGCGAAAAAGGGGTCGTCAAGTCCGGCAAAATGGTCCAGCACATTCTCAAACTCTCGCTGCACGGAAGCCGCGGCGGAGGCCAGACGGGAGGAAACCTGCTCTTTGATGGCCGGGATCAGTTCCGGATCGCGGAGGATGAGCAGATGCGAGCTGAGGATCTCGCGGTCCTCCGCGGCGCCAGTGAATTCATTAAGCTGCTGCGCCAGTTCAGTTTCCACCGTAGCGAGCGCGCTTTGCAGCGCGGCCAGTTCGGCTTGCACCTCCCCGCGCTTGATCCGCAGCCGGGAAATGACCCAGTTTTGAGCTGCGATCAGGCGCGCCCGGCCAAGGGCAAGCCCGGGCTGGATCACGGTCCCGTTGATGGCGCGCATATCTTTTCAGGCCTCTCCAAAGCCGCCGTTGATGAGTGCTTCGATCTCTTCCAAAAGGTATTCCTCGTCCACCCCGTCGGCGATCAGATTGAGCATGGAGCCGCATTCCGCGGCCAGCATCATCACGCCCATGATGCTTTTACCGTTCACCCGCATGCTGTCTTTTTCGATGTAAAACTCGCTGCGGTATTTGGTGGCCGCGCGCACGATCAGGGTGGAGGGCCGGGCGTGCAGTCCGAGGGGATTTGTGACCTTAATCCTTGTCTGGCGCATGGAGGCTGGAAATGCTTGGTTTCACAAGGGGTTGCTTGCGGATCTCGTCGTGCACCTGGCGGTTGAAATCCTCGGCGGCATCGTAACCCACACCTTTGAGGATCATGTTCATGGCCGCCACTTCCACGATCACGGAGACGTTTTTACCCGGAGACACGGGCAGATAGATGATGGGAACCTTCACGCCGAGGTGGTCGGCGAAGTTGGTGGTGAGGCCCACTCGCTCATAATCCATGTTGTCCGCCCAGGGCATCAGCTCGATCTGGAGGTCGATGTTCTTCTGTTTGCGCACCCTTTCGATGCCGAACATGCGCTCCACATTGATGAAGCCCACGCCGCGGATCTCCATGAAGTGGCCGAAATCGCGGGCGGACCTTCCCACCAGCTGTTCGTCCAGATAGCGGATGGTGATCATGTCGTCGCCCACGAGGCTGTGCCCGCGGTGGATAAGGTCCAGAGCGCATTCGCTTTTGCCGATGCCGCTTTTGCCGGAAAGCAGGATGCCCAGGCCAAAAACGTCGATCAGAGTGGCGTGGACGGTTTTTTCCATGGCAAAGGTGTATTGCAGATGGCGGGTGAGCTGCTGGATGAGCTGGATGGTGGAAAGGCGGCTGGAAAGGATGGGGATCTGCAGATCGTTGGCCAGATATTCCAGCGCGGGGGGAAAAGTGAGGCCCTTGGTGACGATGATGCAGGGGATGTCCAGCTTGAAGATGGAGCGGGCGCGCTCGAGCATCATATCTTCTTTCAGGCTTTGCAGATAGCGCACTTCCACCTCACCGAAGACCTGAATACACTCAGCGGAAAAGACATCCAAATAACCGGCCAAAGCGAGTCCAGGGCGGTTGATGTGGGGCGAGCTGAGTTTTTTGTTCAGGGTTTGGGGCTCGGTGATCAGCGAAAGGGCGAGGTCCTTCTTCTTGTGGTCAAAAAACTCGCGGATGGTGATGGATTTCATAGGCGGTCCCCAGCCCGATAGGACCACCGGCAGATCGCGCTGCCGGCGGTCCGGGGCCATTGCTTACGGTTCAAAGAGTTTATAATTCTGCTCGTCCCGTTTCACCAGGACGTTCAGCCTGTCTGTTTCCACGTTTTTGAAGATGAGGAATTCATCTTTCTGGTTGTCTATCTTTTCCATGGCTTCCTCGATGGTGAGGTTTTCAGCCACGGCACGTTTGGTTTTGACGGTTTTGTGGACCCTGTTCCCGGGGCTCACCAGGAAATCGGTTTCGCGGGAAAACTCTGGGAACTGGTCTTTGAGGGCCCTCTTCTGATGGTCGGTCACACGGTCTTTCAGCTTCTTGATCTGAGCTTCCATCTTGTCCAGGGCGTTGTCGATGGAAAGATACATGTCCATCTCCTCCGCCTGGCTCTGCAGGCCGAATTTCGAGGCCTGGAGTGAGATCTCGCAGATGTTGCGGCTGTTCTCCAGAGACAGGGTGACGTGGACGGTGATGATATGGTCGAAGTATCTTTTGATCTTCAAACACGATGATTCCACGTAGTCCCTGATCGCCTTCGTGAGTTCGAAATGACGGGCTGTGATCGTGATCTGCATGTGTGATTCCTCCTTCTAAATTTTGTTTATGGCGAGGTTGTGCAAGTCCTCGAGGGATTCCTTGATGGTTTCGGACAGGGTGGGATGGGCAAAGGTGACCTTTTCCGCGACGTCGGCCTTCGCGCCCAGCGAGAGCAGCAAAGCCCCCTGGGCGATGAGTTCGGCGGCGTTCAGACCCAGGATGTGCATGCCCACCAGGCTGTCATCATCCTCGCGGGCGATGGTTTTCACCAGGCCGTAAGTGCCGCTCATGGCCAGGGCTTTGCCGTTGGCGCTGTAAGGAAGTTTTCCCACCTTGACAGCACCGAATTTTTCCCGGGCCTCGGCCTCGGTGTAGCCCACGGAGGCGAGTTCCGGATGGGTGAAAGTGCAGCGCGGGATGTTCGCGTAATTCAAAGCGGGGGCGGTGCATTCGCGGCCTTCGCTGAGAGCGCGGATGTGGGCGGCGACGGTCATTCCCTGTTTACTGGCGGTGTGAGCCAGAGGCAGTTTCGCGGTGAGATCGCCGATGGCGTAAACCCCGGGCAGGCTGCTGCGCATGAAAGTGTCGATGGTGACGGCGCCCCGCTCCGTTTTCGGCGCGCCACTTTGCCAATCCAGATCACAGCGGGGTACACGGCCCACGCTGAGCAAAACTTTATCCACAGTCATTTTGGAGCCGTCGGACAGGGTGAGTTCGTTGCCCGTTGCGGTTTGCAGCACATTTTCCACGCCCACTCCGGTGACGATCTTGATCCCGGATTTTTTGAGGGCCAAAGTGAGGCGTTTTCCTATTTCCTCGTCCTCCAGGGCTAGGATGCGGGGCAGAAATTCGATGATGGTGGTTTGCACACCAAAGCTGTTCATGATGGAGGCAAACTCGCAGCCGATGACCCCGCCGCCGACGATGGCCAGACTTTGGGGCAGTGTTTCCAAAGCCAGGATGCCGGTGGAGGACAGCACGTTCACTTCATCGATCTTCACGCCGGGAAGTTCCTTGGGCACCGAGCCGGTGGCGAGCACCAGATATTCAGCCCTGATGGACGTTCCGGCTTCCGTGTGCACCTCATAACCCTTGTCCAGGGCAGAAACACTGATCGCCTTTTCCCGGAGTACTGGAATGGCGCGTTTGCGAAACAGGTGCTCCACACCGCTCACCAACTGTTCCACAACAGCGTTCTTGCGGGCAAAAACCCTGGCGTAATCGAGTTCGGGGTCCACCGGCGGCAAGCCGTACTCCGCCGCGTTCTTTATCTCTGTGAAGAGCTCGGAGCTTTTCACCAGGGCCTTGGTGGGAATGCAGCCCCAGTTCAGGCAAACGCCGCCGAGGCGCTCCATTTCAAGCACCGCGCAGTCGATGCCGTATTGGTTGAGGCGGATCGCGGTTTCATAGCCTCCGGGGCCGCCTCCAATGATCAAAACTTTGTGTTCGGGCAAATTTTCCTCCTTCATTGCCGGCGCAGGCGGCTGTTCAGAATCCCCAGCTCAGAACGGTATTTGGCCACGATCCGGCGCGAAATGTTCAGTCCCTCGGCGCGCAGCAGTTCCACAATGTCCTGGTCGGAGAAGGGATGCTTCTTACTCTCGTTCTCGATCAGGTGGCTGATCTGGGCCTTTACGTGCTGCCGTGAGATGCCCTCATAGTTGTTGTCCATGCCGGCGGTGCTGCTGAAGAAATCCTTCAGGGCGTAGATGCCGGAGGGGGTTTCGGCAAATTTATGCTTCACCACGCGGGAGATGGTGGATTCGCTAACAGAAAGGTCGCGGGCGATCACGGCATAGGTGAGGGGATGGATGAGTCCGGTACCCAGCTGGAAGAAATCTGGCTGGAATTTGATGATTGACTGGGCCACGCGCTGGAGGGTGCGGGTGCGCATGTAGATGCTTTTAATGAGGAATTTGGCGCTGTTGATGCGGTCGCGCACGAATTTGAGGGTGTCGCGGTCGAAATGGCCGCGGTTGATCATCTGGCGGTAGCGGGGGCTGATGATGATGTTGGGGGTGATGTGGTCATTGATGATCACTTCGAATTTGCCGTCGATCTGCTTGATGGTGATGTCCGGGTAAACGTAGGCGGCGTTGGGGGCCAGGATGCGCAGGCCGGGCTTGGGATCGAGCTTGGCCACGATCTCTTTCATGGCCAGGATGTGGTCCTCCCCCACCCCGAAGTGGGAGGCGATCTTTTGATAGCGGCGGTGGATGAGGTTTTCAAACTGGTCGGTGCAGAGCCCAACCAGGATGCGGTTGTCGCGCTGCTCTTCCGTGAGCTGGGCCAGCAGGCATTCGCCGATGTTGCGCGCGGTGATGCCTTTGGGACTGAGCTGGAGGATGATCTGGTGCACCTGTTCCGCGCGATTGGGGCTGATCCCGAAAGCCCGGGCCACTTTGGCCAGATCGAAATGGGGCGGCAAAAACCCGTAGCTGTCGCAGCTGTCGATCAGCTCGGAAGCGAATTCGACTTCGTTTTCCGGCAGGGACAGCGGATAGAGTTGCTGTAGAAATTTCTCCCGGGCGTCTTCTTCATAGCGGATGAGAGATTCGCCCTGATCGGCCTCGGCCTCGCTGTGCCAGCCTTCGTAGCTAAGATGATAGTCGTTCCACTGATCAAGGATCTCCGTGAGTTCCCGGGCCTCGTTCAGGGTTTGGCCAACTTCCTCGCTGCTACGGGGATCGTCCAGGGATTCCTTGCTCTCCTGCGGTGGAGTTTCCAGATTGTCCTGCTCATCCTCGTCCTTTTCCTCCCTGAGTTCCAGCAGGGGATTCTGCTCCAGTTCCTGCTTGATGTAGTCCTCCAGCTCCAGGATGGGCAGGGACAGCATCTTCAAGGATTGCAGCATCTTGGGCTTGAGTGCCAGTTCCTGCCTTTGCTTGAGGGATATGTTCTGGCTAAGGATGCTCATGATTGCGGCTCGAACGGATTGGACAGGAAGCGTTCTCCCAGGTATAGTTTCTTGGCTTGCTCATCATTTATCAGCTCCAGTGAAGAACCTGACACTATGATCTTTCCTTCGAAGATAATATAAGCTCGGTTGACGATTTTCAAAGTTTCAATTACGTTGTGGTCGGTGAGCATGACGCCGATGTTCTTTTCCCGCAGTTTGTTGATGATGTCCTGAATGTCTGCCACGGCGATGGGATCCACGCCGGCGAAAGGTTCGTCCATGAATATGAAGGTGGGCTTGGTCACCAAAGAGCGGGTGATCTCCAGCTTGCGGCGCTCGCCGCCGGAGAGGGTGTAAGCCTTCTGTTTGGCCAGGGAAGTGAGGTTTAGTTCCTCGAGCGCGCTTTCCAGGCGCTCTTTGCGTTCCTGGCGGCTGAGCTTCAGGGTTTGGAGGATGGCCATGATGTTGTCGCGCACGGAGAGTTTGGCGAAAATGGAAGGTGCTTGGGCCAGATACCCCAGACCCAGCCTGGCCCGGCGGTACATCGGCTGGTGGGTGATGTCACGCCCGTCCAGTAGCACCTTGCCCCTGTTTGGCTTGGCCAAACCGAGGATCATGTAAAAAGTGGTGGTTTTGCCGGCTCCGTTGGGTCCCAGAATGCCCACGACCTCGCCTTGGTTCATTTCCATGCTCAGATCGTCGACCACTTTGCGTCTGCCGTATATTTTAACCAGGTTTTTGGCCTGAATTTTGTGCGCTTCCATATACTGTTATTATACCCCGAAAGCGGGCTTTGTCAAGACTCGTTGTGGAATTTGTAGACGCCTTTGATCCTTTCGCGCATGATCATGAAGTCCAGCTCATTTTCCTCGTTGAACTTAGCTTCCATAAACTCGCCGTTGGCGGTATTCACAAAAAAGTCGCGCTCCTCTGTCTGCTCCTGGTCAAAGCGGTAACTCACCGTTTTTTCGGCTTCAAAGCGGCGGATCTGTTTATCCTCAAAATCGATGCGGACATAGTTTGCCGTCACCCAGTTTTTCTTCGGTCCGTCCTCCTTTTCCGCGAAATCCAAGCGGCAGCCTTCCACCAGCTCGGCCCGCTGGAGTTCCCGCTCCTGGAAAAAGAGGTAAAACTCTTTGGCGGTGGCGCTGGCGCTGGCCGAGCGGAATTGCGGCTCGCCCAGAAACATGGCCTTTTCCTCCTTGAGCAAATAGACCAGGAAATCGCTGTTGGCCTCGTAATCCTGGCTGAGCGCCAGAACGTTGAAGGTAGCCATCAGCTTGCGCTCCGCCTCGAAATATTCAAATTTGTCCGCCCGCACACTGAGGGTGTCCTTGCCGGCCACCTCCATGCGGGGTTCTTCGATCATGTAGGCGTAGCGGTTCTTGCGGTCCCAAAAAGCGTATCCGCAGGTGAGGGATGCGTTTTCCGCCTGGTCGAAAAAACTCACGTTGCTCCAAACGGTCACGGTGTCGTGAAACTTGCTGTAGATGGCTTTGTCGGAACGGAACCAGCGTGTGACCCTGCCCTTTGTCTTTTGCTCGATCAGCACCTTGCCTCCGGCGTTCAGTTCATCCGGGATGCGGTAATAGGTGAGGCTGTCCGCGGCCACGCTCAGGGAATCGTTGTTCACCTTCACATTGCCGTCCAAGCGGGCGATCTTCTGCAGATCGAAGATCAGCGCCCGGTCGCTTTTGAACTCCGTTTTTCCATACCAGAAATGCACCTTGCCCTCCAGCCGCATCACCTGTTCGTCCTGCACCTTGCTCAGATACAGCTTGTCCGAATGGATCACGCGGATCTTTTCCCGGCCCTGGCCCCAGAGAGGGAGCAAAGCCAGCAGCAGGCTACCAATCCAGATAATCTTCTTCAAAGAAGCCCTCGGCGGAGATATTGTCCATTTCGGTGGGATAAATGCTGAGATTGGTGCGCAAATTGGTGCCGCGCAGAATGTTGCCGTCCTGCACCAGGGTCACCTGCCCCGGAGCAAGCACCTCGTCCATGTTGCGGTCCCAGATCAGGCGGGCGGTGGAAACATTGCCTTCCTTGCCCCTCAGTTTAACGTTGCCGTGAGCGTAGACAACGTTGCGGGCGTCATCCACGATGGTGCTGTCGGCCTGCAGGGATGACGATCCGCCCTTCACCCTGTCATAAGCGGTGATATCCACCTGATAAGCGTTCAGGATACGGCGTTCGTAATAGCGGTCGATCCTGGCGGCTTTCAGGATATAGGCCACGCCTTCCTTGTCAAACTCCGTGATGGTCACGTTGGTGCTGGTTTCATCCGGCAGGCCGCGCTTTAGTGATTCCGTGCGCAGCACCAGGTCGCTTTCCCCGCAGCCAAAGAACAGCGGCAGTGCCAGCAGCATCAGAAATTCAACTGATCTGAGCAAGATACTTGAGCAAAGCCTGCTCATGGATCCCCTTGCCGGTGAGCACCAGTTCGATGCACTCCCGCACGGCCCCGCGGCCGCCGGGATGTTTGGTTACCAGGTCGCTCAGCGCTTTCACCCCCTCCATGGCGTCCGCCGGACAGACCGAGACCGCGGCTTTGAACATGATCGGCAGATCGTTCCAGTCGTCGCCCATGAACAGCACACTATCGAAGCCCAAACCCAGCTCCTGCAGCAGTTCGCCGGCCTTGGCCAGTTTATTCTGGATGCCCTGGAACACGTAGTCGATCTTCAGGTCGTCGCAGCGGCGCTGGAGCACAGGGGAGTTCCGGCCGGTGATCACAGCCGTTTTGACGTCTGTCTGCCGCAGCAGCATGAAACCCATGCCGTCATGGGCGTCGAAGTTCTTGCTTTCGTTGCCGGCGCTGTCGTAAATGATGCGTCCATCGGTGAGCACGCCGTCACAATCGAAGATCAGCAGTTGTATCTTTTCCCAGCGCAGCAGGGGTTTATGTGGTTTTGCCAGTTTGTTGAAACTCATCCGGTCTCCATTTATATTTTTTGTGCGTTACTGCCAAGCTGTTCCTGGAACGGGAACACCTGTCCCAAAAACCCGGAGCGAGTTCTCAAAGCTTGCCGGACAGGCTACTTGAGAGCTTTCGCTCCTTCCCAGCTGAAGCTCGCGTCAAGCCGGCCAAAATGACCGTAGGAGGCCGTGGGCAGATAGATCGGCCTGCGTAAGTCTAGGTATTCGATGATTCCCTTTACTGTCAAGGGAAAACTGGCGCGGATGAGTTTTTCCAGTTCACCGTCTTTCATGCTGCCGCTGCCAAAGGTGTCCACCATCAGTGAGACCGGCTCGGATTCGCCGATCACGAAGCTGAACTGCAGCAGGCATTCATCGGCCAGGCCGGAATGAACCACGCTTTTGGCGATGTGCCGGGCCATGTAGGCCGCGCTGCGGTCCACCTTGGTGGCGTCTTTGCCGGAAAAAGCCCCGCCGCCGTGCTGGGCCCACCCGCCGTAGGTGTCCACGATGATCTTGCGTCCCGTGAGCCCTGTGTCCGCTGCCGGTCCGCCCGCTTCCCACATGCCGCGGGGATTGATCTTCACAGAGTAGTTCTCCGCGCTGAAAGTGGCGCAGGAATCGCTTTCCATCTCGTCGATGGTGGGACGGATTACGATCTCGTTGATCTGTTCCTTCATCCGGGCGAATTCGGTTTCGTTCTTGGGCAGATGATGGGTAGAGATCACCACCGTATCCAGCGCCATCGGTTTGCGGCCGCAATAGCGCATGCTCACCTGGGATTTGGCATCGGGCAGAATGTCCGGGATCAGGCCCTGTTTGCGCGCCTTGGCCAGGTTCTCCATCAGCAGATGGGCCATGGCGATCGGCACCGGCATCAGGTGTTTGGTTTGGTTGCAGGCATAGCCGAACATCAGGCCCTGGTCACCAGCGCCTTCGTTGGTTTCCAGCTCTGTGGTCTGGGCGTGCAGAAGGTCTTCGATCGCGCAGTGGTGGTCAAAACCCAGCTCGGGCCTGGTGTATCCGATATCGCCGATCACCTGGCGGATAATAGGTTCCACCTCCACCTTGACACCGGTGGGCGAGGAAACCTCTCCGGAAACCACGATCCTGTCTTTGGTGGCCAGCGTTTCACAGGCCACCCGGGAATTGGGGTCCAAGCTCAGCCAGGCGTCCAGGATGGCGTCCGAGATCTGGTCGCAGACCTTGTCCGGATGGCCTTCCGAAACCGATTCGGAGGTAAACACATACTCATTTTGGTCGCAGGAATGGTTTGCGTGCAGTGCTGTCATTTTATTCTCCTGTAATGTTTATCTATCGTTTCTGCCCTTGATTTGTCCGGATAAAAAAACCGGCCACTAAAGCCGGATGGATAATTATCCGCACTTTAGCACATTGGAAACGGAGCAAAGGGCAAATCACCGCGTGTCTGCAACATCGCCGTCGGCAATGCGACAGACGGGGGTATTTTCTTGACACCGCCCAAATCAGTCAAGGAAAATATCCGCGCGGATCCCTCAAACTTGCCAATTGCCTTCGCCCCATGCCCCTGTCGGTACGCCTCTTGCACGCCTCCCGCCATATCCCCGCATTTTAGGCGGGAATCAGGCGGGGGGTTTACTGAAGGCAACTTGGCGACGGTTAGGCTGGAGTCCAGCTGTGATGCCCTTCCCCGAGTGAAACCCCGTTCTTCTGTCCATCCATTTTGGAAATCATCTCCGCTTACCTCATACCATTTCGCTTGCATAATTCCAAATATAGGTTATTGTATCTCCAGTTTCAGTTCACTGGAGGTACAGATGAGACAGATCCAAGTAAGTGACAAGATGCCGGCAGAAGAGCTCAAGCGCCG